>NZ_JAVRBR020000105.1:0-66875 GCF_034531165.2 Dendronalium sp. ChiSLP03b
CAGGCTTTGTAAACACTATTGAGACTTCGGTCTTAACTGTCAGGACACTTATAAATTTATCTGTTAATCAGTCCCATTCAACACTGTTTCTTTCATTCATAACGGGTGGTGCGCCGCCAGTGGGGCTGCTTTCAAGAAACATTTCTGTTTCTTGACATTCATTGGGAATGCAATCGCTTTCCTCACACGCTTTTGTCTCCCCGATCTCTCCCTGCTCTTTTATGGGTGCGATCGCTCGTAGGATACTTGGGTAAAATTTTGCGAACAGAGCAAATCATTTATGTGTTTTCTTGCGAAACATAGCTGATTAAATGCTGGTCATCCGGTATAGTTTTGCATGGGTTTCACAGCTACACGGCTGCTACATTCAACCCTGTTTAACCAACTGTTATTCAGCACATCACAAACACAAAAATGAAATATCGAGGTTTTCACACTTTCTGTGCAAAAAATTTTCGCCCTCTTTCTAGTATTCACCTCGGTTCTACCTTACAGTTGCGAGCCGGACTAACGGCTTTGTTATTTATTTCTGCTACATCTGTGCTACTGCTTAGAGAGGCAAATGCTGGTATTACCAACCAAAAAGCAATTACCCCAACTTTAAACGCACAAGTCCCTACAACTGCAACAGTAATTTATGTAAACTCAACAACTGGTGCAGATACAGCTGGTGCTGGTACAACAGCAGCAGCGCCCTACAAGACTATTACAGCCGCTCTCAGTCAAGCTCAAGCTGGTACAGTTATTCAACTAGCTCCTGGAACTTATAACGCCGACACAGGGGAACAATTTCCACTCTTACTCAAACAAGGCATGACTTTGCAGGGTGATGAAGCAAGTAAAGGTCAGGCAATATTGATTACAGGTAGTGGTTTCTACACTAGTAAAACATTTGCTAGACAGGATATTACTATTCTTGCCGAACAAAATACAACTGTTACAGGCGTGAGTGTCACCAACCCGACTCAGCGCGGTACTGCTGTTTGGGTAGAATCTACTAATCCCACTATCAAAAACAGTACTTTTACTGCCAGTGGCAGAGAGGGGGTTTTTGTCACGGGTACAGGTAATCCCAAAATTGAAAGTAACATCTTTGTGCAAAACAAGGGTAATGGGATTTCAGTAGCTAAATCTGCCCAAGGAGAAATTCGCAACAACTTATTTCAGGATACAGGTTTTGGTCTAGCGATCGGTGGCACATCCACACCTCTAATTGCCGAAAATCAAATCGTCCAAAACAAAGTCGGTATTTATATCTCGGAATCTGCTCAGCCCGTACTGCGTAAGAATGTAATTCAGAACAATACGCAGGATGGTATTGTGGCGACGGTTAAGGCTTTACCCAACCTCGGCACCAATGAAGATCCTGGTGGCAATCTTATCCGCAACAACACTCGTTATGACTTGAACAACGCTACCACAAGCAATAGGATTGTTGCTATTGGTAACGATATCGATCAGAAACGAATTGTTGGTCAAGTAGATTTTGTGGCTGCAACTGTTGAGCCACCCCCAGGAGGGCCTGTTGCGTTCAAAGATGTGTCAGCTAATTACTGGGCAAAAAGCTACATTGAAGCCCTAGCTTCCCAAAATATTATTGCAGGCTTTCCTGATGGCAGCTTTAAACCTAACGATCCTGTAACTCGTGCCCAGTTTGCCACCATTATTACTAAAGCCTTAACACCACCAGCGAAACGTTCAGCCATTGAGTTTAAGGATGTAAAAAGTAATTTCTGGGCTTACGCTGCTATTAAATCTGCTTACCAGAGTCAATTTGTATCTGGGTATCCTGATGGTACTTTTAAACCACAGCAGCAAATTCCTAGAGTCCAGGCTTTAGTTGCTTTAGCTAATGGTCTGGGCTTAAGTGCGAATAATCAGAGTGTTATTTCCGTTTATACTGATGCTGCCCAGATTCCTAATTATGCGATCGCCCCAGTAGCAGCTGCAACTGCACGGCAACTAGTAATTAACTATCCTACACCTAAGCAACTCAATCCTAATCGTGAAGCGACTAGAGCAGAAGTTGCTGCCTTTGTTTACCAGGCACTAGTTAATGCTGGACGCGCCCAACCAATTCCCTCAACCTATTTGGTAACAGTTCAGTAAACTATCTTAGGAAAATAAAAAGCGCCAAGACTAATGGTTTGTTAGTCTTGGCGTTTCTAGCATTGTGAGTTTTTTTTACTCTAGGGTCTTTAAATTTAGGTGACCCCATTTAAATGTGTAAATTTATATTCAGGGTCTTTATATTGGCTGACCCCGTTTGAACAATTTCCAGTTTCTCAGAAATTTTCACATTTTCAAATTTCATAATATTTTTTTTATTTTTTCTCTCTTTATATTTCGGATTTTACAAAAAGGTGAATTTTTTTGACAAATCTAAAGATATATAAAGCTAAGTTAAAGCTAAATCAAATGAATTTCTTTTTAGCAAAAGTAATTATACTTAATACTATCAACGTCGTAGCCGACGTTGCTCCCAACGCCAGAGGAAGACCATTAAAGCAACGATTCCCACTTGGAGAGCTAAGTTAGGTAAAGCACTGTCTATATCTCGTCTTGCCAGAAGTTGAAAAAAGAAGACAAATGCGCCAATCAACCCAGAAGCACCGGCACCAAGATAAATAAATTGTCGCAAGCCACGATAAGGGGTTGTCATTTCTGCTTTGAGCCGGGCGTATTGTTCGGGATTCAGACGATTTTTGGAATTTGGTTCTACCATAATGTTAATAATGCTATAATTATTAGCCGTGTGCCGATGTGGCTCAGTGGTAGAGCACTCGATTCGTAATCGAGCGGTCGCGGGTTCAAATCCCGCCATCGGCTTTGAAGAAAGTATTGTTTAATACTAAAGTGTTGCATAATGTACAGTGACTAATTATTTGTCGTCGGTGACAGATTAATGTCGTTGTGACAAATTATTGTCATCAAACCTAGTAATTCGCTTCCATATTTATTGGTGACAAGTTATTGTCATCTTTCTGAAAAGCAACAATTTATATTGGAGCTTAGATAGATTTAAACCCCTATTATTACGCTTTTGAATTCAAAAAGCTCTTTTGAGTAGTCATACAAGTTGAAATTATATATTGTCATTGCGAGTATAGCGCTCGCGAAGCGTCCCGAAGCGAAGCAGTCGCAAGAGTCTGGGATTGCTTCACTTCGTTGGCAATGACATAAATATTTTTGCATACCCACTTGATAACTTGTATGGATAACTTCAGCTTAATGACCTTAGCTGAAAGCCGATGGCGGGATTTGCTTTCAACCCTCTCATTCTTGGTAATCAATTACAACATTATCCAGGTAAGAGGATGTCTGAAAAGTATTATTGCTAACATGAAAACCTCAAAAACATAACCCCCCTAGCCCACCTTCCCTACAAAGCAATGGGGGTTTCAAAGCCTTTCTCTGTTTAGGGTAGAGGTTTGGAGAGAGGTTATTAGTATACTTTTTGACTTCTCAGGCATCCTCTAAGGCAGTTTCATCTCAAGTTACTTTTTACCCTCCATCGCTGGAAAGAGGGTTACAACAAGTGAAGCTTCCTCAATTTAATGTTGAGACGGGGTTCTTTCAACCATCCCATTGCTGGGAGGACGGTTGCAACCATTTGATTCTCCAGACCTCTTAATCCGTCACTTTCAACCCTCCCATTGCTGGGAGGACGGTTGCAACTCTAAGTATGTTGGTAAGGGCTGTCTTTCTTCTGATTCTCTTTCAACCCTCCCATTGCTGGGAGGACGGTTGCAACATCGCTTGCTCCAAAGTTTCAGCCTCAAGCCAAGCGCTACGACTTTCAACCCTCCCATTGCTGGGAGGACGGTTGCAACTAGTTGTGCTAGAGCCGTCAAAATGAATTGCGGTTCTAAGCCTTTCAACCCTCCCATTGCTGGGAGGACGGTTGCAACTGCTGTCATCTCAAACCCTTGTACAGAAGGGTTTCTAGATATGGCTTGCGCGAACCTCATCAAATAGTCTCCCAGGATGTAATTTTTGAATTGTCTACAAAAGAAATTTACTCATAAATTCCTTGTAAGATAAGGTTTTCAGTATTTGCGCGAACCTAAATCGGAATTTTGACCTCTCTTTGGTGCGTCAAATCAAGAATTGGGGAGGGTTCCCCCTTGATCGGAGGTGATTCAGTAGCCACTACAGCAGTACATCCGCGCCCTTATTGCTGGGAGCGCACCTATCCTGTCCGAAGACAGCAGCATCAGGGTGAGCAGCTACTAGGGTCAGAAAGCAAGACTATATTGCTACAGTCAAACTAACCCTCATTTAACACAGTTCAGAGGCTGCAAGCAGCATGAACTGCGGCGCTATTGATTATTTTATTATCAAGGTTCAGATATTTGTCAACTTCGTCTAGCTAGGCGGTCATGGTATGCAGAAAGTGCCAATTCCTTTGCTTTGTCTTGGGGACTCCCTCTGATAGGTTGTTTTCCCGCTTCAATCATGATTCCTACCTGAGCTGCTTTACTTTGAATACTTTGAATTAATCTGCCGTAGCTCCAGGAATGGACGTTAACTCGATACTGTTTGGCATATTTTTGCTGAACTTCTACAGAGCCAGGACATTTTGCTTCGGCTATAGCTTGAATTTCACTTTGGACAATCTCCCGCATATCCCCTAATTTAGGCAAAACGATGCTGCCAGCTTTGTAGGTTTGTGCGATCGCAATAATTTCTTTAGCCAATAATCTGTCTACATACTGCCCTAACTCAGATGTACCAAATTGATTGGGAGAGAAGCTTTTTTGTGCTTTGTGACGTTCATGGGATAACGATCGCTGTTGTCGTCTTTGCCGATTGAGGAGTTCGTAATTGTCACCAAGTAACTGGCGGATACTTCGGTAAGCTAAAACTCTGCCAGCGATCGCATCTACTACAGCAACAGTTGCAGGTTTTTCTAGCCCCAAGCTTACTCCAAGCAAAATGTGTGATTGTCCTTGGTACAGGGGTTCACTAGGACGATCAAAAGAATTATTGATGCGGGCCAGTGTTGATTCTTTACGTTTAATAAAAGCAAGCTGTGTGTCGCTGATACCAATTTAATATGAAGCTGCATATAATAGAGAGAAGCAAAGTCGGTAAGTTGATATACCCATGAGCCGCCCATTTAAGATTGAAATCGCTGAAAGCGAAGAGGAACTAAAACAACGCCTACAAACAGTGTCTTCAGGAATTCAGAAAGAAAAATTACAAATGTTGTGGTGGCTCAAGAGTGGTCAAGTCAATCAACAGCAAGAAATTGTGCTATTGAACCGTTAACTGGAGATCACTTCCTTTATGAATATCCGAAATTGAATGGCGAGTGTTTTCAACAATTCTTAGACTGGCTATCCCAGGAATTAGGCTCGGATTATGCAATTTTGCAGATTGACCAAGCACCTGCTCATACAAGTTCAGCAATTTGTTGGCCAGAAAATATTATTCCTCTTTTTCAACCGCCATCAGCCCCTGAACTCAATCCCATCGAACGGCTTTGGCAATTGCTCAAGAAGCCACTTAAAAATCAACTTTTCTCTTCTTTACAAGCTTTACGCGATCGCATTCAAGAATTATTCAACCAACTAACATTTGAGCAAGTAATGTCTGTTTCTTCTTATAACTTTATCCTAGAAGCTCTTTTCTATGCAGCTTCATATTAAATTGGTATGAGGTCACTTTTCTCGTTCATCTTGGTGATGAATTTGGTAATCTCCTCTGCTTTCTCTTGGCGAACCTGTTCTGTTCCTTCAGCAGTCCAGAGGCGATTGTCAACACAGCAATAGAGAGTTAAGTGGTGAAGATTCCAAGGTTCGCCTTTACCTTCGCCTTCCTCCCAAGCTAGACGGCCATTCCTGAGGGTGAACAAACCGCTAGAATACTGATTTTTGCTTTGGCGTTTAGTTTGTTGATCTTCTAAGAAGCGTTTAAACCAGTGCAGTTGACGACTATCGCAGTACACATCAAAAGTTAAATCGCTTAAGCCATTGAAGTGAAGACATAACCTACCTTTTTCGTTTGTTGACCAAACAAGGTCTTCGTTCGTTTCAAAAATCAAGGGAAAAGGGAGAGAACTTGACCGGGTTAACAAAATATCCTGCCAGCGTTTAGCTTCAGTATTGTCTTCTGGAACAGTAGTTGTAGCAGTGAAGAGTGTTTCCAACCATTTAGCATTGGTTAAGTCTCGACCCTTGGGAATTCGACTTGTTAGCTTGTCTGTTAGCCGTTGAATTTGGATTTCAAGCTTACGGCAGCGTTTAGCAAATTTTTCGAGGTCTTCTTCTTTGTCATTAAGTTTGCAGCCATTTTTCAGCAGATAACTGATGGCGCTACGGCTGAGTATGTCGTCCGTTTCTTGGTAAGCATCAAATAATTTATGAGATAAGCTACGGTCAGGATTGGAAGCGGATGATTTTTTGGATTTTTTAGTCTTTCCTCTTTTAGTCAAAGGAGCAGCTACGTCAGATTTTGGCGTAGCCATTGCTAAAATCTCAGCAGCTTTGGTACGAATTGCCTCTAAGCTACAACCGCTAATTTCTACTAATTCAGCATCGCTGTTGAGCATTTCTAGCCAGCGTATCTTGCCATCAAGCTGCTGCTGTAGCCGTTTCTGTATAGCCAGCCAAGATTTATAGATGTAATCCACAACATGAATTGCTGATAGATACAAACGGCTGGGCTGACCTGTAAAGCTAGGGTCAGTTTTTAGGGGTTGGCAAAGCTGGTTAACAACTGTTGAGGGCAGTTTGCCGTTTTTTCGCCATTTCTCAAAATCTGGATGTTTACTAAGTTGTTGAAGCAGTTCGTTAATTAGGGGTGTGTTCAATTCTGCCATTAACTTCCAGAGTTTTTGGCGGGTAGATTCATTGGCAATTAGGCGACATTGAATAGTAATCTGGCTCATAAAAATAAAATACCATAAAAACACACTATGTTGTAAAGAAAACTGATGTGTTTCAGGAGATGCTTCTATAGGATGATTCTTATGGAAGGAAAGTTCTACACAAGCACAGAAGCAGCAGAAATTACTCATTGCTCTCGCCGCCAGTTGCAGTATTGGCGGGAGAAGGGAGTTATAGTACCTACGGTTAACAGTACTGGCAAAGGTCGTAATGTTTACTACTCCAAAGCTGACCTGTTGGCGTTAACAGTAATGGAACAGTTGCTATCAATCGGTTTAAATTTTGAGGTTTGCCATGCAGTATTAGAAACACTGCGCGAACGGGAACCTTGGTTATTTGATGAGTCTGTCCCCGAAGAAAAGATGAAGCGGCTAATGTTATTACCCACGCGATCGCATGAACAAGCTTTGCAAATGGTAGAGTTTGATAAACAAGCTGCCCTAGAGGCACTTTGTCAAGGACAAACTGTGATTCCCTTTTGGTGCGATCGCATTCACGAAGTCTTACACCAAAACCTCAAACGCTTTAGCGAGTAATATTAAGTACTATTACGCTGCATAAGGATGGTTATTAGCACTTTTATACTGCTGATAAATATGGAGAAATACTATATTACTCAAGTTGTCTACATCGCTATCATCATAGGCATCTACAGGTAAACCTGTGTCTTCGTTGTACAAGTAATCATAAATAAAACTCTTAATTGTGGCTCTTGTAGATTCCTTATCTCGCCAGTTTTCTAGTTGCTGTAATTGTGATTTCACGGCTTCAATCAAGGATTGAGCAACTTGTTTGACGATCGCATCATCGTATACTTGCTGTGGATGACCAGGATTAAATTTCTCTAATGCTTGGCGAAGATAGCGTGTGAGGACAACTTCTCGTTTATCTTTGCGTCCTAGTGTACCGTTAGTGCCGAAGGTTTCTTTTTTGTATGCGTAAACTGAGTGCCATTTCAGGGATTGCTCAAAAAAATTAGCGGTAGTTTGTTGCACCAGGCGGTCTTCGGAATATTCGGCACTCATGGGGGTGATAGGTGATACAGGTAGCTATTATATTGATAGCTTTGAGATTGGCTAAGTAGCAAGTATCGCCTTTAAAACAATTTCAAGTTTTAAGCGATGATGGATGTGTGAGCATAAATGACAATTGGTAATTAAAGATGGTTTCAGTCGAATTACTTAATACACTGCAAGGGCTTAACCGCGCTGATAAACTTTATATTGTGCAGGTTTTAGTATCAGAGTTAGCTCAACAAGAGACTGAACTAATCAAACCTGGACAATCTTATCCTGTTTGGTCTCCTTATGATGCCTTTGAAGCCGCAAATACAATGCTAGAAGTTTTGCAAGCAACCAAAAATCAAAACAATGTCTAGCGTCGAGCAATTTCCTTTTGTCAATGCTGACACAACATTAGGTGAGGCTGGTTTTCGTCCATATATGCCAATTCAGCTTGTGAGTCAGCAATATTCAATAACAGCATCCGCTTTGTTAGATACAGGAGCAACAGTAAATGTGTTACCTTATCAAGCTGGAATTGAACTTGGATACATTTGGGAACATCAGACAGCAACTTTGAACTTGACAGGTAATCTTGCTCAATTTGAAGCTCGTGTTGTAGTGATTCAAGGAGTGATTCGTCAGTTTGAACCTGTACAACTTGTATTTGCTTGGACAAAATCTGTGCAAGTTCCTCTGATTTTAGGACAAGTGAATTTTTTTATCGAGTTTGACGTTTGCTTTTACCGCTCACAACTCTATTTTGCAGTAATTCCTAAGAAAAAGCTTTCAGAACCATCATAGATCAAAAGTCAACTTAAGCCCCGGCAAATTGAATTTGCAGCTGGTCGGTATTAAAAAGGTACTTGACACTTATTCACTCGTTTCGTATACGGGTTTGTCTGCGTAACGTAACGATTTTCCATATTCCAAAACTTCAAGGAAAGTTTGCTCATCAGAAATGGAACCAGTCACTTTTTCCAACCAATTGCTAGGGGTGGGAGATGCTATCAGCAGACGTTTGAGTTCGGTAACTGTACGTTCAAGATTTACCAAGCGTTGCTCAATAGTAGTTTCATTTAACATGATTTCTAATTTGCGATGTAGGGCGTGTGATTAAAAAACCTTATCCGAACCGTATTGACTTGTGTTCTGAACGAAAGCCCTCGTGTTCTGAACGAAGGCACTTGTTTTCTAAACGAAAGCACTTGTGTTCTGAACCAAAGCACTTGTGTTCTGAACGAAAGTACTTGTTTTCTGAACGAAAGCCTTGATAATGTTGGGTTACCCTGCGGGAAGCAAGCTACGTTCCTCAACCCAACCTACGCCTACCCCTTAGCTAGTAAAAGTACGTAAGTTTCTGGATTAAAAGCTTGTATCATTATAAAAACATTTTGTCAAGTAGAATGCGATCGCTATTTGTTTTCTACACGGCGATGCTTCCGTTCATCAGGCGAGGAAGCAGTAAATCACGGGCTTGGCGAAGATTATAGTTGTATTTTTTTAATACTTCAATCTGTATAATAATTGAGTTAGCAAAATTATCAAATTTACTTTGAAGTTGTTCGCAAGGAACAAGAATTTTAACTCCGTGGATTACATTTCTATTTAAAGTTGGTACGGCTGCACCTGCTTGATAGCTGTTTAAGTCCATCTGCGAAAGTAAGCAATAAGCAAAAGGTGGTGTAACCTTTTTAAACTCCTTTACCCATAATGTTGTATTCAATGGCCAAAAATCTTTCTGCACGTACATTACAGAACCTAAACTTCCACTTCTTCCGGTGACAACACCAGGAGCTTTGACTTTAGATGTATCATGATATCCATTAATTCCAGTTGACGCATATACAGGGATATCTCCAGGTTTTCGGTCTTTATTTGGAAGATCAAAACCTCTCTGAAGTATCAAAGCTTCACTAAAATCTATACGATTCCACCCCTCTGGAATACCATCAACTACCTTCACCGACTCATAACCAGGGAAGCGCGATCGCACAAACCATTCTTTGTAAAGCTGGTGGATGGATTCTTCCAGCAGTGCTATTCGGCGGTTGTTGTTGTCGATGAGGCGATCGTAGGTTGAGAGGATATCAGCTATGCGTTGTTGAGTTGCAAGTGGGGGAAGATTTAATGTGAAATCAGGGAACCTAGCAATTGGAACACGGTCAACTGTAGCACCTACTAAGATATTAGCTTCTACTTTAGCCTTCCACATGTGAGAGCGAAAGTAATAGAAAAGATAATGGGTATCAACAGAATCAGGTTTTGGGCGTAGCAATGCTACTCTTCGTCCGAGACAACCACGAAATCCTTCTGGAATAATTGCATATCTGTGTAAGGTTGCTTCATAGGTGAAAACTATATCGCCCTTTTGAGGAGTGACTCGACGTATCCAAAGAGGAAAATCTTGCTCGGAAACATAACGAATTTCAGAAAAGTTTAAGTGACCATCTTCACTAATATTTTTAATCCCAAGAAAAATTGCCCCTTCATTTGCTAACGGAGGAGTTGCATGAGGCCCATCAAATAATTGACCAATATCTTTTATCTCACCGTTCGCGTAATAGAATTTGACTAAGAGGAATTATCTACAAGATTGCTATAAATATCAGGAGGAAGACCAAGCAAACTAATAATTTCCTGCTGTAGAGGGTTTAAAGGAGGAACATAACCAAAACGCTGACCACGGGCTTCAATAATCGTCAAAGTGATATTAGAAAAAGCACGTAACAACCGTTCAGCAGTAGGTTGAGCAGTCCGTTTTTTTGGATGTTCGGGATACAGTCCAGCAAGAGAGTTGACCTCGTGTACAGTCAGTTGTCGTCTGACAACAAACTCGATGATTGTCAGCAAACGTAGGGCTAGACTCAGTAAATTAATCAGCCCGGTAATTTGGTCGTCACGTTGCACAAACATGGGAGCAATGGAAAGTGACGCACCCTTGAGACGATGAAAACCACGTTCAGCAATCCATTCGTCTCGATAAGTCAGAACAGCTTGTTCAACAGATAAGTGACTCTTTGGAGCATTGAGTAGCAAAAGCTCTCCAACCAAAAGTTTTTTGAGCTTGGGCAATAGCAGTTTCATTGCGGATAACGGTCTGGATTTGATACCTAATTTTGGGTGTAATTTGTTTGGGGCGAGATGTGGGACGACCTCGACCAATGTAGGTTTCTTCAACAGTTTCTTGGCACTCATAGTCGAAACTTAGTAAGCCTTCGACTCGATGAAGGCGCAGAATTTCTGTAGCTTTTTGCAATAAAACCTGTAGGTCGTTGATTTGTCGTTTACCACGACCTTTTTGTGGAGTTAACGCCATCAACTTCTGCTGTGCGTTGTGAAGTCGGGTCTCTAACCCCTGAAAGAGTTGTTTTGCAAGTGTTGGTGAGTGAACAATCAATACCCTTTCTTGCCAGCATAGTAATGGCAATTGTTCATCAACAACCTCGACACGACGACACAGCTCATAGCCAGTGGCTATAGTTGTTTCGAGGACATCTAAGTCTGGGCTGGTTTCGGTGTTGTGATGAAAACTGGTTCGCTTGATATCAACAAGTGGAGATTTACCCATGACAGCATCATCTATCCAGCCAGCCAGAAGTTCTGGAGTTTTACCCACCAAAGATAATGGGCATAGGTAATAATCTCCCTGAATATGTATGTTGCAGCGTGTTGATAGTGAACTCATTTTACAGTCGCCAACAAACAACAACCCTTTTTTGTTCAGCGTGGCTGCTATTTGTTGGTAGGCGGGAATGTACAACTTATCATCTGCTTGTTCTCCAGATACTACCTGGGTGACAAGGGGCATCCCTAATGGGTCAATCATCCCCATCATCAATTTTACCTGTGGTAGATTCGGGTCATCCTTGCTGTGTCCAAATTGGAATAAACCTGACTCGCTGATTAGATGATGCCCACTGATTGTTGTTGCGTCTAAACGCACTTGCTCCACCGCTAATTCATCGGCTCGGATGGTGTTTTGCGTGAGAAACCGTTCTATTTGTTCCCAGGTTTCGGGCTTGCTTAACCGCTTCAAAAGTATTCCTAGGCGGTCATCTGTAAAGTCGGTTTCTCGAATGTTGAATCCGCATACTTGCTCTATGGTGTAGCGTCGTTGTTCTACCCATTCTCTTACACGTACTTTTCGGTGGTCTCCCTGTGAGATGATGTAGGCTAACCAAATACAAGCTACCCATCCCCAATCTAGTCCTTCTTGTTTCCAGTGCCGTGGCAAACAGTCGTTGAGGATTTCTGGCAGCCCCATTTTTTTCATCACCTCTAGCAGCAGAACAACATCATCAATTCTTTCTGAGATTATTTGTTGGGGTAAATGTGCCATTTCTCACACTTACTATTAAAGTGTTACAATCTACACAACTTTCTTTATGACACAAGGGATGCCGAAAACGATCGCCTGCTTAGATACTCTCCCTTGTTTCATCTATTTCACCAAACTCATCCTCGATTGCGCGAACAGTGAGCAATAATGATTGGTTACTGATAGTTTTCCCTGCGGTACGGAGTCTGCGACTTGCTGCTTCAGCCTCATCTAATGCCAGTTGCTCTGTCTCCAAACCTTGAGCGTGAGCGCGAGTCAGAAATACTTCCTGATTCTTTTCTTGGCGATAAACCAAAATTGTTGTAATGTCTCTGGGGTCAAACCTTAAGTTGACAGTTTCCCCTGCATAACCTGCCAGATATTCTCCTCGATACATCAAATTCTGGAACTGTAAGCAACCACCTCTTTGTACAGTTCGCCGTGACTGCTTCATTAAACAAATATCCAAATCTCGTTCTGGGATTGGTACTGGCACTGTAGGCAATCCTGCTTCCCAACGCTCAAAGCGAGTTTGGTCGCCCATCCGCGCATCAATACTTTGGTTGTAACGATCTACGATGTAACGTACAAGTAACTGTTCTAGTTCTCGCAAAGTAAGTCTTGCGTCTTTCTCCGCATCTTCTGGGCGTTCCTGTACATTAGATCCGGTGTATCCAGGAAGCGTTGAAAATAGTTGCTCATTCAATGTTTTGAAAGGACGTTCTACTACTCCACCTTCAGAAGGGCGATCGCGTAAATGACAGACAAACCCTAACTGCGCCCCAATCTGACTTAAATGGTTAGAGCGAAAGTCTTTACCGCCATCAGTATAAAAGTGTTCTGGTTTCCCATAAGTTCCCCACTCGCAATGCAGTTTGTACTCGGAACCGTATCGCTTTGGCAAAATCGCCTGACGTAACGCTAATGCTACTAATTGAGAACTAGGAGCATCAAATCCCAAATTGATACCTATAATGCAACGAGAGTAAGTATCGATTACTGTTGTTAGCCAAGGGCGGCTGAGCAGTTCAGCATGTTGGTCTACTAGCAAAACATCTACGCGGGTATGATCGCATTGCCAAACATGGTTACTGTAATCAACCGATAAATCTTTCCCTTCACGCGTTTTAACTGAAAGCGTAGTTCCTCTCCATCCAGGGCTAAGAATACTCTTGGCTTTTTCTTGCTTTTCTAATATGGGCGCTAATACCCGTAACACAGTTCTGTAATTGGGCGGCTTAGAGTCCTCCAACTCACGGGCTTTAGCCTGGACTCTGAGAGCAACTTGTTTAGGGGTCATACGTTTACTACCCTTGTTCCCCTCCTTGTAAGTTTTGGTAATGAATTTTTCCCAAAACTCACCAATGCGATGTGTTCCTTTATCAGCCCTACCTGTTTGAGCGAGTCCGACTAAACCATCTTGTTCCCACTTTTTCACCAATCTTTGTACCGTTCGCAACGATACACCTAGTTTCTCTGCTGCTTTCCGCAACTTTTGCCCATAAGTTGTGCGATCGCAGGGTTCCAGTAAACTTTGGATTACCTCTAGCTTTACTTGGGCTTCCTCTGAGAGTTGTGTGGCAATTACATTCTTCTCAAGAGTTGTAGCACTTTCTCCTAGTAAGCCTTCCATAGGAATTGCCGAGGGATGAACAGCTAAATCAGGATTTTGCTGACTGTTCATAATATAAAATTTTTTTTATAAAAACATATTGTTATTCTATCTATATACAAAGCGACAGTCAATTTGTCATTATGAAAATACATAAAAGCTTTTTTCTCTCTAATTAAGCGACAGCTAATTTGTCACCATTACAGAAAATGACAGCTAATCTGTCACTGTCAATGATGTTATTCTAGTACTGCTAAACCGCTATAACCTATACTGAGTAAAAATTTAATGGATGACATTAATTTGTCACGGCGACATTTAATTAGTCACTGTACATCAAGCTTGTAACCAAATAGTTTTGAAGAAGCGATCGCCTGTTTTGATTAATGATGTTTGATACTGCTATGCAAATTTTTGAACTCTCCAAAAAATTTCCTGTACAAGCAAAATATGCGTTAACAGATCTGATTCGTCAATCGTCTCGTTCGGTTTAGCCGGGGCGTGCCGAGAAAGGCGTTATCAAGTAGCTTTTAGGGGTAAATTTAATGATTGTGAGCCTGAGGCGGTTGAAACTCGAACATGGCTGAAATTTGCTGTTAAATGTAAGTATTTAGATGTTAAATTGGGTCGCGAAATTTATGTTGCCTACAATCAAGTTCTAGGTGGTTTAGTAAGCACGATCGTAGTCTTTCTTTTTGGGTAATTGTAAACTAAATATACCTTGTCTATTTGTCTCCTTGTTCCCCTACTTACATCTATACCCTATTTCATCTACTATATTTATTGTTCTCCAGCTGTATGGGCTACATCTGGCTACCTTGAGATCGTCATGCCGAAAGCTAAAAAGAGCGCCAATCCCATCAATTTAAACGAACCACAATATTATCTTAACCGAGAGTTAAGCTGGTTGGAATTTAACAATAGAGTATTGCACGAAGCCTGTGACCCACGAACACCGCTACTCGAACGGCTGAAGTTTTTAGCAATATTCAGCTCGAACTTGGATGAGTTTTTTATGGTGCGCGTCGCAGCTTTAAAGCAACAGGTAGAAGCAAAAGTTAGTCTATTAACTCCTGATGGTCGCACGCCACAACAACAATTGGACGAGATTTGGTCTACCCTTGTCCCTCAGGTAGCAAAACAGCACCAACATTTCGATCGAGTACTGCAACCATTGCTAGCAAATCAAGGTATTCATATCCTGGATTACATCAATTTGTCCCAAAAACAGCGGACTTATTTAGACAACTACTATGAAGAACAAATCTTTCCTGTTTTAACTCCTCTGGCGGTTGACCCTAGCCATCCCTTTCCCTATATTTCCAATCTCAGCCTGAATTTGGCAGTTGTGGTTAAAAACCCAGATACTGAAGAAGAATTTTTTGCCAGAGTCAAAGTCCCTAAAGTTCTGCCCCGATTTTTACCTTTACCACCAGAGTTGGGAATTCAAGAAAACGAACAACCTGCTCACTGGACAGGAGTACCTTTAGAACAGGCGATCGCTCATAACCTGGAGTCTTTATTTCCAGGCATGAATATTCAGGAATATCATCCTTTCCGGATTACCCGTAATGCTGACTTAGCACTGGAAGAAGATGAAGCGGATGACCTGCTGTTAGCGATTGAACAAGAACTGCGAAAACGACGCATAGGTGGGTCTCCAGTCAGACTGGAAATTCAATCCCAGACTCCAGAACCAGTACGTGCAAGGTTGTTGCAAGATTTGGACTTAACAGAAAGCGATGTTTACGAAGTAGATGGTCTTTTGGGACTGCGGGATTTGATGTATTTCATGGCATTGCCGTTGCCCGAACTTAAAGACCCACCACGCCAGTCTGTTGTGCCTTCGCGCCTGCAAAGATTGAGAGAACCAAGTGATGAACTGGATGAAGGAAATGACTTTTTTGCTGTGATTCGGGAAAAAGATTTGCTAGTACACCATCCTTATCAATCATTTTCGTCAACAGTAGTGCGCTTTATTACTCATGCTGCCCACGATCCGAATGTGCTGGCAATCAAGATGACTCTTTACCGGACTTCGGGAGACTCGCCCATAGTCAATGCCTTAATTGCTGCTGCCGAAAACGGCAAGCAGGTATCTGTACTGGTAGAATTAAAGGCGCGATTTGATGAGGAGAATAATATTTACTGGGCAAGGCGACTAGAAAGAGTTGGCGTGCATGTTGTCTATGGTTTGGTCGGGCTGAAGACCCATTGCAAAACCGTCATGGTGGTACGGCGGGAAAAAGACTGTATGCGTCGCTACGTGCATATTGGCACTGGCAACTATAACCAGAAAACAGCACGACTTTATACTGATTTAGGATTGTTCAGTTGTCGGGAAGAATTAGGTGCCGACATCACAGATTTATTTAATTTCTTGACAGGCTACTCCCGCCAAAAAGCTTATCGGGAAGTGCTGGTTGCACCTGTGAATATGCGCGATCGCTTTCTAGCATTAATTCATCGCGAAATCGAAAATGTGAAAAATGGATTTTCCGGGCGCATTGTTGCCAAAATGAATTCCCTCGTCGATCCCCAAATCATCGCTACTTTATATGAAGCTTCGCGTACTGGAGTGCAAATCGATCTCATTGTTCGGGGCATTTGTTGTTTACGTCCTGGACTCAAAGATATCAGTGAAAATATTCGTATCATCAGCATTATCGGTCGCTTTTTAGAACACTCTCGCATTTTTTATTTCCATAACAATGGACAAGAAGAAATCTATATTGGCAGTGCTGACTGGATGCGCCGTAACTTAGATCGCCGAGTGGAAGTAATCACTCCTGTGAAAGACCAAGATATTGCAAAAGATTTGCAAGAAATACTGGGGATTTTGCTGGCAGATAACCGTCAAGCTTGGGATTTACAACCTGATGGCAGTTATATTCAACGCCGTCCCGGCGATGATTGTCCAGAAGCTAACTCACAACAAACTCTCATAAATATGGCATTACGTTCAACTAGTATATCCTCCAACCTGATTGATTCAAAGAAAAGTTCCTTTTATACTGACAAATAGCTTAACTTGATTTTTTTAGCAAACTTTAATTTTTTCACAATTTATTTAATTAATTGCTATGGGTAAACACAAGTTATTCAACCATAGGATAGAGTAATTGCTGGTACTTGTTCCCATAAACTGTAAAGGTCATCAAAATATATTTTTTTCTTTGAATGTTAATGTTCTCTTATGAGTCTTCTACCTTGCGCGTTTTAGTGGTTGATGACCACGAATTAACTCGTTTAACCCTACAATTAGCTTTTTCTTGCCAGGAAAATATTCAAGTAGTAGGGTTAGCCAGTAATGGTAAAGAAGCTATAGAAATGGTTAAACGCTGTCACCCTGATGTGATAGTTCTAGATTTACAGATGCCAGTTATGGATGGCTGGAGTGCTTCCTGCCATATTAAAGCTATATCTCCAAATACTCAGATACTGGCTTACTCGTCAGTAGAAGAAGCAAACTTTCCCCAGGCAAAGTCAATGCTTAATTTTGACGATGTTTGCAAGAAAGATTTACCTACGACCGAACTCATTGCTTTGGTGAGGCAGCTAGGGCATCGTGCAGGAGACGCTTCAGTTACATGATAAATGATGCTGCAAAGTTGCTGGTGGATTAGCCCAGATTTAGTTCAATTCTGGAGACTTGTGAATAATGCATGGCTTAAAAGCGTCGGTATAACTGTTAGTTAATGGTTTTACCGACGCATATTTTATCTTAATCTGCGGCTTAGTTTAGCCTAATTATTGCCTGTTTCCGGAATAGTGCGTTTAAATTCGTCAATTAACTCATCTAGTTCTTCTAAGGCTTGATTGACATCAACTCTTAAAATTCCCAAGTTTGGTTGTTCTAATAGGCTTAGCAGGTACTCGCGTTTACTTTGAACGACGGCAATTCTTTCTTTGATAGTCTGTAGATCCATTTGTTTTCTCTGAGTGCTTCAATATCTTTTAGTTTAAAGTTAACTGGTAAGGGTTGTCAGTTATTAGAAGGCAATAGGCAAGAGTCAATGATAATTCTCCGCGTCTTTGCGTCCCCTGCCTGCCTTACTCCTCCTGCTCTCTTACTCCCCTTACTACTCAATTTAGGGTGCTGCTCTTCCCTAAGTTGTTACTCATAGCCGATGATAGTAAAACTAATGTGTGAAGAATTTATACTATCCTAAGCTCATGTTACGCCAAATTTCCTTGGGAACACTCGGTTTAACCGTCGGTAGCGTATTAACGATTGTCGGCTTCGTTGCTTATGCTGCTGATAATGCCACGCTAAATCTTGTAGGATTTTTTTACGGGTTTCCCCTATTGCTGGGAGGACTGGCACTCAAAGCCAATGAACTAAAGCCTATACCCTTCGGCCAAACTACAACTTCCGCAGTGTTGCTCCTACGGGAGCAGCAAGCAACTGTTACTCAAAATAAAATCCGCAAAGATATCACCCGATATTGCTATGGTCAAGACGCTCATTTAGATGGGGCACTCTCTTACCTCGGTCTGAGTCCCACAGATAAGGAACGACCAACAGTTACAGCTTTGCGAGAAACAGAAATTAATGGCGCTTATACCTTAATTTTAGAATTTGATTCGCCATTCATATCACTTAAAGATTGGCGGGAAAAGCAGGAAAAAATGACCAGTTATTTTGGACCTGGAGTAGAAGTTAAAATAACGCAGCCAGATGAAAATCAAATTGAATTATCTTTGATTGCTACTCAAAAAGAGTAACTTATAAACAGTTAGTAGTCAGTGGTCAAAAGGCAAAAGTAGTTATTATTTCTCCCCCTGCTCCTCTGCTTCCTAATATGGACTGGCATCAAAATTCACTTTTCTAAGCGCACTGCATACCACTGTAAGTATTCCCCAGGTCCAATATCTAACTCGCAACTTGTATCGATTAAATATTGGGCTTTAGCTTCCACAGAATTAAACTTGTGTAAGTCTGGTGGCAAATCCTGATAATTAATTTTTTGTAAAACAATTTTGAGTTTCTCTAATAATTCTGATGCCGTTAGGAATTGTTCTGGTTGGTTTGTTTCTAGGACGACAAAATTATCCTGTTGATACATTAATGAGTCTGGCATTGAAGAATTTGGTTAATGTAAATGAATTTTGGCTGTTTTTGCCTAGGAATACAACAGTATAACGTTCCACTTGCTTATAAATTAGCAGTTTTATTTGTCAAGCAAACTTAGCTTTATTGAGCATTCTCATATCATTTAGACAGTATATTATATTCATTTTTTAGAAAAAGTCACATGGATTTGATCAGCATAGATTAGTTATATCGCCTGAACATAAGAAATTTTACTTAAATTCAGTAGCATAAAAGTAACCAGAAAATCAAGTTTTGCTTTCAGCTTGATATTAACCTTATGTATTTTATGTAATTATCCCAAAATTCTAGTCTAGTAAGACCTGTCGACTAGTTTGAATGAGTCGAAGTTGAGCGATCGCAGGATCTAGTATTAGCTATATTTTGACTACAGTTCCACAACTGTTTTACTTCTTTTCGTTGGTGTCCAAAGTAACTACAGAACCAAAGAAGTAAGGTGTGCATTTGAAGTTTTGCTCATAATTGTAATTACACTTTATCGCCAGGGAAATATAAAAGTAACATTTCCTCACAGAACTGCATCTGGACAAAAAGGTAATAATTACCTTTGCGTTCTCAATAAATTGTCTATGCAAACTAGTTATTTACCTTTTTCTTGGCTTAAAACCATTGAGCAGTCTATTGTCCGAAACAAATTGATTGCGAAGGCATACACACCTTTGCTACGAGTTATAGCCCTAATAGGGAAGCAATTGTCCTTATGCGATCGCATCATAGACTGTTTTCCAGATATTCCTGCACGTCGCTGGCCAGATCAATTATCCAACCAGAACTTAGTGCCATCAGACATTCAACAAACGAGTCATCTGGGGGGATACCTCGCCTGTTTCTTGCAATTTGGTAATAACCGAACCGTTTCACTCATAGTTCTTTCAGTAGGATTCTGACTGCTGTAAAAAAACTCTCGCTTGTAGGCGATTTGGTTAACAGTCCAGGTTTTCCCTGGTTTACCGCTCCCCGATACTTTCATTTTCTGTGGAACGCAACCCATGTCAGGCATAAGCCCATTTTCTCTTTCCAAACAACCTCCGGTGATTCTAGTGGCTGATGATGACAAGACCATCCGAGTATTGTTGCGTGAAGCTATGGAACAAGAAGGCTATCGAGTGGTCGAGGTTACTGACGGAAAGCAGTGTTTAGATGCTTATGAGACAGTCAAACCAGATATAGTTTTACTAGATGCTCTCATGCCCGTGATGGATGGGTTTACTTGCTGTAAGCAATTACTCCAAATTGCCAGAAATAACTTGATGTCAGCACTTGCAAGCCTTGATACTGACTCAGCCTCAGGCAATACTGTAATTTCCAAAATATGGGAACGCACTCCCATATTGATGATTACCAGCCTAGACGATGAGGAGTCAGTAGACCGTGCTTTTGAGGCAGGCGCAACAGATTATGTTACCAAGCCAATTCACTGGGCAGTATTACGCCAACGGTTGCGAAGGCTGCTGCAACAAGCGCAAATATACAAACAGTTAGAGGCGGCAAATATGGCTTTGCAACACCTCGCTAATGTGGATGGCTTAACCGGACTGGCTAATCGTCGCCGCTTTGACGATTATCTAAATACACAATGGATTAATCTCGCCCAGGAAGAAGCTCCCCTGTCACTAATTTTATGTGATATAGACTTCTTTAAATTTTATAATGACCAATATGGTCATCCGGCTGGCGATCTGTGTATACAAAAAGTGGGTGGCATTTTGAGCCATAAAGCACAGAAGCATCAAGATTTAGTGGCGCGTTATGGTGGTGAAGAATTTGCTGTGATTATGCCATATACCCATGCAAATGGTGCAATTTACGTTGCTAAGGCGATGCAAGATGGAGTCAGAAATTTACAAATTGCTCACGATGGCTCTATGGTCAGTCAGTATGTCACCCTGAGTATAGGAGTAGCTACTATTGTTCCTACCTGGGAAACTTCACCTTCAGATTTGATTGTGGCAGCGGACAAGGCACTTTATCAAGCAAAAGCAGAGGGACGGAACCGTATTATTCTCAAGTGAACTACTTTGTAGAGTCCAAAGTCCATAGTAATTAATTTTGACTATTGACTAAGAAGGATATACTGGCAATGTGAAGTGAAACCATGCTCCGCCATTGGGGGCAGTGTCCACCCAAATTTGACCGTAGTGTGCCCTAATTATGCGTTGACATAAACAAAGACCAATGCCGTAACCTTCTGTACCTTCATCTCGTTGCAGGCGGAAGTGGTTTTCAAAGATGCGATCGCGATTTTCTATAGGAATACCAGGCCCATTATCGCCAACGCTAAACTGAACTTTTTGGGTTGTACGGTGTAATCCGGCGACGCTAATCTTACCACCTTGTGGGGTGTATTTAATAGCATTGTCCAATAAATTAACTATCACTTGACGTATCCGTTCGGGATCGGCGTATACGTTTGGTAAGTCTTTGGGAATATCCGTTTCTACTTGCAGTAATTTGGCAGTGTAGCGATCGCGCAATTCCTCAAGTACATCCAAGCAGAGTTGACCTAGTTCTATTTTTTGCGGTATAATTGGTAACTCTGTATCGTTACCTCGGGCCACTTGCAAAAGGTCGGCGATCATCCGATCGATGATCTTTGTTTGACTGCGGGCCTGTTTTAATAAATGCGCCGACATTGCTGGTTTTAGGCGCTTGAATTCTCCTGTTTCTGTACTGTAGTTAGATTGCAAAGTTTCTATAGCGATCGCGGCAGCAGTTAGGGGATTGCGGAGGTCGTGTGCCAGCATAGCGATCACCCGGTCTTTAAATTGTAGCTGCTCTTGAAGTTTATCTTTTTCTTGTTTCAAACGAAAAATTTCGTCTGAGAGCCGCATGAGTTCCGCAGAAACAGCAACAGAACTGATTGTTGATTTGGGAGATGACACTCGACCATTTTCATCAATACGTTCTTGTAAGTCTTCCTGCAACTTTAAGTAAGTGTCTACGGCAGTTTGCCAGCGAGGCCACCAGTTTTTCAATTGGGCAATGATGTTGCTCCCAGCTAAAATCTGCCTAGGCTCCGGGTGGATTTTAATTAAAGCTGGTGTCGCTACCAATTTAAAGTGTTCCGCCAAGTAGGGTTGTTGCCCGACATCTATGATTTGTAGTTCAAAATGATACTCAGCCTGCAATTCTTTTAAGTAAGCACGTAGTCGCTGTACTTGTTGTCGGGACTTGGGTCGTCCATCGACAAATAGCAACAGCTGTAGTGGAGCCTCAGAATAAATCGGCTGATCCTGGGAAACTTGCATGTAATCGTGTTTCGGCACTGGTAACAACCTGGCAACGCTTTGCAGAAAGTAAAATGGACTGACGGTTGTCGATGGTCGTTCTTTTTTTTCAATTTAATATCTATTTTAGATTTTTCGTACTCCTATCCGATCTGCGTTTTTAACATGAGATACATCTTTTTCAGCCTTTTGCTTCCTTTTTGCCTAACTTCGTCTCCCACAAGCACTCTCGCCCTTGAATATAAGTCCGAACATACTCAGAATCATAACTTTGCTTCCAAGTCAATAGATGAGACTTTTTATACTAGGGCAAGTCAGCTAGTGCAGCAACAAATTGACTTGATAGCTCGCATTGAACAAGCACTCACTGACCCAGATGCTAATCGCTTGCGATCTGTTCGAGGGCAGTTAATCGTCCAAACCAAGTCCGTGGAAGGATTTGTCAACCGCCAGTACACAAGTCCCGTGACTTTGTGTGTTCCCAGAGTGGATTTATCGGTTTCCCCCTTACCAAACCAATTAACCAAGTCACAAGCACAAATTTACTGCTCTTTGTACACTTCTAGCCAGGAATTATTGAAACTTTCTCCGATGCTGGATAGGCTGTTATCTCGACGCGGCGAATTAGCCTTAGTCAGACAGCTACCCTTGGTTACTGGCGAACGCCAATTTGACCCAGTGCTTTCTATTGCGCCCATACAGCATCCGAATCTAAGTCAGGTAGCGACACCTTTCTCTACAGGGGAACCAAATATATCGACGGACACTTTGGCAACCGAGCAGCAGTTTACAGAGATATTTTCCCCATCAGTGATTGTCGCTAGGACTGCAAAAACAGCCATAGCTAACTATACACCGCCCTTGCAACCTGCGATCGCACCGCCAGTAGAAGCACTCACGACTCTGGCAAATGCCAAACAGATTTTAACCGCAACACAACAGGCATTTCCCCCAGAGATTAAATTTACAGATCCTCAGGAAACTGCGGTGACACTCGACCGTTTCGCCTACGACCTCGATCCCCAAGAATCACAAACTTACGCCAAGTTTCTGGAATTGCCTCACACTGGTATTTTCCGTGTGTTGCATTCTTCAGCTTACCAACGTCCGCTGAATACTCTCCAGAATCGATTGCAACCCAGCGTCAGTGAGCGCTATCCTTTTCCTTTGTTGGGTGATGCTCAGGGGGAATTTAATCCCAGTCTAGCACTTCAGCTAGTTGGCGATCGCTTCCAACTAGGACATCAAGGAGTAGATTATAGCTTCATGTTGGATGTCGGCGATGTCCCATTAGAACAGTTGGATGGGAAGTTGCAAACTGTGGCATCACCGACGCGACAATTTTTTCTCAACTACCAACCTCCCAAGCAGTTAGATGCTTTACAAGTAGAAAGGCGGCGTTTTTTGACTGGCAAAGACCAGAACTGGAATCAAAGCCAAGCGATTTTAGCAGGTGCGACTGCTGAATTAAATCATACTTATCTGGTGCGATCGCTACAATTCCACATTCCAAAGACGATTGCGATCGGTCAACCAATTTCCCAGCCAGAACGTCCTTATTATCTAAACCAATTACAGCAGATACAAAGCAGTGATACGCTCCTTGCCTTCCGAGCAGTTCGTCGCCGTTCTGATGGCAGCTACACTGTACTTTGGCGAGTTTTAAATCAGTTACCCGCACCGCAAATTGTAGATGTAGAGTAAATATCTGTATAATGATTTTTGCCAGATTTTACTCTCATAAAGCTTAATCGTATTAACATGAGGGCAATTGCAGCGACAGTTGCTAACCAAAAACTTGGTAAAAATCACCTAGTTAACTGTATTAGTAGAGTCTTGATAATTGCCTATCAAGAATCAACTCAGCAACTTGAAGAAGTATTAACTCAAGAAAAGTTGCAGTACGAAGTTCTCAGACAAGGAAATAAACCCGAATTTCAGCATTTTTCTCGGAGTTATTTATGTTTGATGAACCATCGACGAGCCTGGGCAAAAGCCGCTCAAGAGGATAGACCAACTATCATTATTGAGGCAGATTTTGTTCCAGTAGTTAATTTTGGCAAGCTTCCCCTACCCTTTAATCCCAATCAAACTGATGTTGGAGTTAGTTGGTTATACACTTGTGCGCCCCAGGTGTACCATGTCTCAGTTGATGGCTATGCCGAAGGGTTTTCAACTTCAACGGTAGCTTATACAGTAACCTCGAAAAGTGCCCGCTATCTAATAGAACTGGTAGAGGAAGTTAGAGAAAAAGTAGGAGCTGCTAACTACTCAACTTGGGATTCTACTGTTGACTCTTTTCTGCGTCACAGAAAGCTGAAGAACTACATTGTATGGCGGAACTATGGCGAACATGGGGGTTTACCAAATCCTGAGCATTACCAAAACAAGCTGAGTAGAACTCATCGCGCTGATGTACTCTACGGTAAACTGACTTTTACGCCCTTGTACGCTGCCCATGCAAGAAGCAGAAAACTGAAGTTGCTAACGGTGAGGTTAAAGGCTCGTCTCAAAGGAATTGCTCGCCTGGTAACTGGACGCTTTCTGAGAGTGAAAGTTATCCGAGGTTCTAGTGTACCTGCGAGGCTCATCAGTTTCGCCGTTCTTCGACAATTGTCGTTGCAAGTTTAAATAAAGTATTGGCAATTACATATAGCTGAAAATACATACAACTTAATAAATTATTGACAATCTGCGCTAGGGTAGGAATTGACACGCAATTTTTGACTGCCTGTGCTTCCCTTTAAACATCCAGCTGTCTTTCTGAGTTTGGCTGTTTTCCTTTCTTCTTTAACAGCCTGCGCTAACAGTCCAACCGCCAAAAACCTCGAACAATCTTTGGCGGCAGATCCTAGATTGCAAAATACCACTGGTATCTTTGGGGAAGCGAAAGCGGGTGAAACACAAACGGGGCAAAATGAACCCACAGTTGAGTTGCCAGCTGACTTTCCCAAAGATATCCCGTTATATCCCAACGCCAAATTACAGGAAATTACACCTACTAGTGGTTCAGAAAATAAAGTATCTACGCGCTGGTTGAGTTCTGACCCCAGCAATTTTATCACTAGCTTTTATCGCACCCAGTTTCAGACAAACAACTGGCAGATTTTGCAACAGCCAACAGATGAGGTGGGAGGAGATTTTGAGGCACGTCGTAACGATTTGCTGGTGAAGGTGTCGATTCAAGCTCAATCAGTTACTAACCCTGCTCCCAATGAACCACAAACAGCCACTGCATTACTAATTGAGTACATACCCAATAGTACAGCAACGGCACAACCCAACCCAACCAACAGTCCGACTGAAACTACTAACAACGTTCCCCAACCGGGCGATCCTCAGTTTATTGGCCCTGTACCGCCTTCAAACTTGGCAACACAGCCAGGAAGCACGTCTAATAACCAAACAAATGCTACAGCGGCATCTCAGGAATTTAACGATCTCAACAAAGCACCGCAAGAACTGCGGCAATATATCCAAGATTTAGCGTCTTTAGGAGTTTTGTCTGTAGGCTCTCCAGCAACTAAGAGCAATAATGCTACAACTAACCAATTTGAACCAAGTAAAATTATTACCCGCCGGGAATATGCCCGTTGGTTAGTTGCTGCTAATAATGCTATGTATGTTAATAATCCAGCTAAGCAGATTCGTTCAGCTGCGGAAAGTACTCAACCTGCTTTTAGTGATGTCTCGAAAACCGACCCGAATTTTTCAGAAATTCAGGGATTAGCTGAAGCTGGGTTAGTTCCCAGTCCTTTGTCTGGTGATTCGACAACAGTTTTGTTTCGTCCGGATGCACCCCTGACGCGGGAGCAGTTGCTATTGTGGAAAGTACCTTTGGATACCCGCCAAGCTTTACCCGCTGCCAATTTGGATGCAGTCAAGCAAACTTGGGGTTTTCAAGATATAGGGAAGATTGACCCCAAGGCTTTACGTGCAGTCTTAGCTGATTTCCAAAATGGCGAACAGTCGAATATTCGGCGGGTGTTTGGCTATACAACACTGTTGCAACCGAAAAAACCAGTTACTCGCGCTGAAGCTGCTGGGGCTTTGTGGTATTTCGGTACGCAGGGTGAAGGTGTGTCGGCTGTTGATGCTTTGAAGTTAAAGCGATCGCCAAACTGAATTCTATTGTAGCTAGTTTAAAGCTAACGGTAGGGTGGGCTATTTGCCTACCCTACTAATTTTTGCGTGCCAGCTTTACAATTTCTTTGCAAGATACCTGTTTAATGATAAAAATCAGATAAATCTCTAGATTGAGAGCAATCCTAACCTGTATATTTAGTATTGGTTATCTATTCAATAGAATTACGCACATAAAGCTGATTAAAAGTGCTTGACTTTATAATAACTAGTCAAGTAACACGATAGATTTACCTAGTTCTGAATTTAAAAAAGCAGCAAATAATACAACAATTAAGATAAATATGAAACAGCAACTTATGGCGGCAGGATTTGTCCTCTTCTCTTTTATGCTGCCGCTAAAAGCTTCGGCTGGCACTTTTGGTATTGATAGCATTTATGTGTTCGGTGATAGTCTTTCAGATACTGGTAACGTATTTGCTGCTTCCGGGCAAACCATTCCTCCTCCCCCATACTCTCAAGGACGCTTTTCCAATGGACCTATCTGGATAGAGGAGCTTGCCCAAAAGCTAGAATTAGATAGTTCTCCGACTCCATATATTAATGTCGTAAATGGCGCTACCCCCAAGAATGGCATTAACTTTGCCTTCGGAGGAGCTACCACCACAAGTATCAACACAGTCTCGCCACTTCTACCAGGCTTGCAACAACAAATTGGAGCTTTTGCACAACCGCTAATTCAAACTAATCAGAAAGCTGACTCAAATGGATTGTATGTATTGTGGGCTGGTGCTAATGATTATTTACCTACCGACGCTAACCCTAATTATTTCCAGCCTTTTACTGATACTACACAAACAATCAATAATTTAAAGACGGCAGTTGCATCTCTGGCCAGTGTCGGTGCTAAAAATATTCTGCTAGTCAACTTACCCGATTTAGGTCTAACCCCTCGCGCTCAGAATTTCGATCCTACTTTGCCCGTACCCAACGGCACTTCCCAAATTTTAAGTGATTTGACTGAACAGCATAACGAGGACTTATCCAAAGTCATTGAAGATTTAGACAACGTCCTAGCTCCTGACGTGAAACTAATCTCTTTTGATGTTAATTCTGTGTTAGAAGATGTAATCGATCGCCCGAGTAAATATGGCTTCAAGGAAGTGACAAAACCTTGTCTATTCGACCAATCGATTCCATCTTGTGCAATTGACCAATCAAAGCAGGATGAATATTTATTTTGGGATGGAATCCATCCTACAACTACTGCTCACAAGATCATAGGAGATAGGGCTTTTCAAACAATTGCAAAATCAGCCCAGCCTGTCCCCGAACCTTCAACAGCATTGGGAACATTGGGAATTGGTACTCTGGGTGCGATCGCCTTTATGAAATACAAACGCAAAAAGTCACTGCTGACGGCAACAAGTCAAGTTCCTAATGTACAATCAACTCTCACAAAGAAAGTAAAGGTTGGTTGCTGAAAACAGTTTGGTTTTTCTTTGGCTATAGCTTGTATATTGCCCTTGGGTATATGATTTAAAGTAAAAATCTTTATACTTAGTTTTTGACTTTAATAATACATCCATGTGGAACTACGATCGCCTATTTGAAATCATCGAAAAATTAGTCATGCACCATTCTCCGAGTGGTGCAGAAGCCGAAATCAACCAGTTTTTGATGCAGAAATTTGCCGCACTGGGTGTAGAAGTTTGGTGCGATCGCGCCGATAATATTATTGCTAAAATTCCTGGTAAAAATCCAGAGCAAGCAATCGCAATCACAGCACACAAAGACGAAATTGGGGCAATTGTCAAAACTGTCGGCGATGAAGGTCGTGTGGAAGTTCGCAAGCTTGGGGGTGCTTTCCCTTGGGTTTATGGTGAAGGCGTTGTCGATTTACTGGGAGATAACGAAACTATCAACGGTATTCTTAGTTTTGGTTCTCGCCACGTTTCCCACGAATCCCCCCAAAAAGTCCAGCAGGAAGATACTATTCTCAAGTGGGAAAATGCCTGGATTGAAACGAAACTCACCACAGCTGAACTAGAAGCAGCTGGCATTCGACCCGGAACCAGAATGGTGATTGGTAAGCATCGCAAACATCCCATTCGTTTAAAGGATCACATTGCTAGTTACACCCTAGATAACAAAGCTTCTGTTGCTATATTGCTAGCTTTGGCTCAAACATTGAAACAGCCAGTAGTTGATGTTTATCTGGTAGCGTCAGCCAAAGAAGAAGTAGGAGCAATTGGGGCTTTATTTTTTACCCAAAATCAGCGCTTGGATGCTTTAATTGCTTTAGAAATTTGTCCGCTAGCGAATGAATACCCAGTTGAGGACGGGAAAAGCCCGGTAATTCTTTCTCAAGATGCGTATGGCATTTATGATGAGACACTAAATGGTCAGTTGCGCCATAGTGCCAAAAAACTAGAGATGCCAGTACAGCTAACAACTCTAAGTCAATTTGGCAGTGATGCTTCCATCGCCATGAAATTTGGTCATGTTGGTCGTGCTGCTTGTTTGGCATTTCCTACACAAAACACCCACGGCTATGAAATTGCCCATTTAGGAGCGATCGCTAACTGTATCGAGTTGTTAAAATCTTTCTGCGAAACAGAATTTGAGTGATGTGTGCAGACTTACTTGAGGAAGCGATCGCTTCTCAATTATTTCTCTTTTGTGTCCTTAGCTGCTGCGGTAATCGGCAATTGCAGATTCTGGTCGTAGACGAAATCTTTGTTAATCGCGACTTCTAGTTTGGGGAGAGTTTCACTGTTAGTAATACCATCTTGGCTAGGAACCCGCAATGTATAGTTACCAATGGGGACTCCATCTAGACGGTAAAGACCAAATTGGTCAGTCATAGTTGATAAGACACGCGCGCCAGCGGGATTAATAAGTTCTACTCGCACTTCTGTCATCGGCTTACCTGCTACATCGGTGATGCGTCCAGCCAAACCATATTCTTCTGTCACAGCGAAACTTAAACGAGTGATTGCAGCACCTGCAACCTCAGCTACTATGGTGGTTTTACCGACTGCCAGTTCTATGGGTAACCTGTCTGGATCGAGTTCAACTATGTAGATACCTTCTCGTAAGTTGCCAACAAAGAAGTTACCAGCAGAGTCCGTTTTAGCTGTACCGACTCTGTTGTTACGACTATCTAGAACACGGATATTGGCTCCACCTAAATTAAAGTCTTTCTTGCCTCCTTCTACAACAATTTGTCCAGAGATGCCACCTTTTTCCTGCCCCAAACCATAAGAACTAGCAGGAGCAACACCACCTCCAGCAAAAGACAAATCTGATACCAGTAAAACAGTGAGGCGATCGTCTCCGAATCCTCCTAAAAGACTTCTACTTCTAGAAGGAATGCCTTGATATTCTGCCCTAGCAAATAAGCCAGGAAGTACTTGCATACTAGCACCTACAATTGGTCCGACATCACCATCACTGTAGGCAAGTCCCACCCGCCAACTCAGACCACTGATATTACGAGAATTGTAATTAAGGGTCGTAGAGTAACGAGGCTCTAAATCGCCACCAAATTCGCCACCAAGAGAAAACTGATAGTTGCGGTTTAGATTATGAGTAATATCTGAAGTGTATATATCACCAAAGGTGTTGAAAGCCAGTCTAGTTGCTCGACTGGGGTAATAGTAACTACTGAATAAATATCGCCCGTCCAGGTCGGGTCTACCCCTTAAAGATAAGTTATTAAAAGGATTTAGAGTAAAAGTAGGTATAATATAGCTAGCATTTCTACTTTCATCTTGGCGGCTGCGGGCAATAAATCCCAGTTTAAAATTATTGCTGAATTTATAATTTGTTTCCAGGCTATGATTGAAGCGATCGCGTGATTGACTGCTTGAGTTATAGCCAGTAGGAAATAACTGCGAATTACCAAGAATTTCTAACTTACCGAAATTGATATCTAAATCGGTTGTATAACCAACTTGACCGCGAGATGTGCCAAGACTAGTAGCTAGAACAGCTGGATTTGCTAATCGCCAAATGAAGCCAGCTTGCGTCTGTACAGTACCGGGAATTGATTGTACAGAACCTTCAAAAGTTAAGTTCTCAGAAAGACCTTGACGTAATTGATAAAATCCGACTAGCTTACCTGATTCTGAACCGAAATCTCCAAATAAAGAATCTTGGGCTAAGTTCCCACTTAAACCCAAGCCCCCTAGTTGCACATTACCTCCTGCTGGTAGCAACAAATCAGAAGCATTGATTCGTAAAGAGCGAATTTCAACAGGAATGTTGATATTGTTGCGATCGAAAATCAACAATTCAATATCATTGTTGTTACCTGTAGGTAAGTTGACATCAATAAACTCATATATTCCATTAAGTCCAACCTGTTGCTGTGCAACTATAATTCCACTGACTCTGAGTTGCACAAAACTTGCTGGTGGTACTTCACCTCTAAAGCTTTGTAAAGGTTGAGAGCGTCTAGGTAAAAGTTCAGATGCACTATACTGTTGTCTAAATCTATCAGCTGGTAAATTACTATAACCGATTTGTGCCCCTGTCAAATTCATCCCATTCAATAGAGGATGCAAACCAATCTGTTGCCTACCTACTTGATAACGTAATTGATTACTACGTTTATAGAAAAAATATTCAGAAATATCAGGTTGATTTACAAAATTATTATTCAGACGAACCCGCCAATTTCCTCCTGCTAGTCTTCCTCCTAAAAGGGTAGAACTACGAAAGCGTGTATCTCCAGAAGAGTTGGTGATTTGTAATTCTTGCCTTAAACTAGAAAGCCCGCTAATAGGAGCTAGAACTTCAGGTTGCAAAGCAGATGCTGTTTGTTGAGATTCACCACTACCGCGCCGCCAAGGTAGGTCAACAACCAATGCTAAATTAGCAGAATCAAACTTTAATAATATAGATAATTTTTCTTTGAGTGTTGCCTCACTAAGATAAGTGATGCCATCAATTTCTTTGAGGTTACTTGCTAGTAAGTCAACAACTCCTAAAGGCGTTTTTAGTCTAGTCTTACCATCAATATTTTCAACAGTGAAATCAGCAATTTCTGCAAATGCTCCCAGGGGAACTACAATAGAATTGCCATCAATGCGAATATCTAAGCTACCGACTTCTCGTCTATTAATAATTACACCAACAAGAAAATTGCCGTCTACCGCTTTGATATTTTGAGTAATAGTAGACGAATCTGGACTTGCAGGTACAGGACTACTATTATTATTTTCTGTTGGTTTAAGATCGCTGCTAGATTTTGTACCAGCTTCTAAAGAAGATACTGCACTATTAGAAGAATTTTCTGCTGGTTGATTGCTGTTTTTTGAAACTGATGGAACTTCCGCAACTACTTCATCAGCGGGTTGATTAACATTTTTTGAACCTGCCGGAACTTCAGCAACTAATTCATTAGCAGATTGATCAGCATTTTTTGAAACTGATGGAACTTCTGCAACTACTTCATCAGTTGAATTCACAACTTCTGATGAAAGTGTTAAATCTGTATTAGCAGGATTACCAGTAGAAAATTCAGGTGGAAATTTTTCGTTATTGCTAGTAGTGGTAATACCTCGCGTTGAATTTTGGTACTGTATTTCTTCCCCAACAGCATCTAAGTTCTGGGCTTTTGCTGATGTAGCATTACCGCCATTCTCTGAGGCGGCTACCGTCCCTTTTTGTTGCTTAATAAAATTAAGATTTTTGTCATCCAAATGTTGATCAAAAACATTTTCTGACTGTAGGGTAATAACAACTATAGGTGGCGTAGGTGGTAAAGCGAGATGCAGCATATTTAGTTAAGCACAAAAATTACATAAAATTGGGAAAGTGAGTAAGCGAATATTTACTGCCGAAATAATCTTTGGCAGTAAATAATTTCAGGCTTAGTAAAAATCAACTTTGCCTTGCGATGAACCTCACATCTTGCACAAAAAATGATGTTATTTAAGCACTAATTAGCAAATTTAAAGTCCTTGATTTAGCGGTAAAAGCTCAGAAAAATCATGTAAATTTATTAGGACTTATCCCCTAAAACAAGGATTATACGCAGAGGTGCAAGATATGAGAAAAGCTATTTCTTCTGAAGACGATTTCTCAGATTGCGAGCAGCAGGCTTAGTTTGATTTGATGCGTTTGCAGTAGCTTCTGGAATAACAAAGGGAATGCCTTGGTTGATTTTCACCCCATTCAACTCGCCGTTAATATCTAATACGTATTTACCAGGAGCTAATGTCTTAGGGATGGGCAATTGCAGACGACGACGAGTATCAGGTAACACGGGTAACAAGGGTAAAGTTCCCGCAGCTAATACATTCTCTGGGAGTTTTTTTCCGGGTTTTTCCACGTCGTTTATAGGTTTCGTGGCATTAGCTCCCGGATATTTAGCAGCGGGCCAAATGCCATATTGACCGTTTAAACGGACGTAACCAGTACCTTTGCTAGATACATCAAATAGGGCTGTAGCACCATTAGGTTTAGAATCTACAGTAATTGAATTGACTACACCAACTCGTTTGATGTCTCCTACATAGCCGTAGAGAACAACACCTATACGTCCAACTGTACGCACATCCTTCACTTTTTCATTAGTGGCGGGAATTTCTTGAAAATAAATCACAGCGCGGTGTTCGCCAGATTTAGGCTGAATTCTGGGACGAATAGCAAAACGTATAGTCTGAGCGCTGCGCCCAGGAATAGTAAATTGAGATGGAGTAAAGACAACCCACTGTTCCAATGATTCTTCAGTAGGGGGAACCTCTACAAGCTTATTGTCTTCACTCATCTTCCAAGTTCGGACATAAGCCTTGAGTTCAATCGGCTCAGAAGACATGTTGAGTACACGAATTGCTTGCGTGCGAGTTTTGCGATTAATTTCCAGTTCAATTCGGGCTGGACTAACGCCAATATTGAGAGCAGTGGCGCTTGGTATCCCTAGGACAAATGCCCCTATTAAACTTAAGGCTAAAGTTGTGGCTTTACGAAACATTGTGATAAATTTTTAACCTTTACATACTCCTTTTACGTGGAGTATTACTAACTAACGTTGATTGACCGTTACAGTTAATACACCCCCGTATCCACCCGCAGAGTGAGCATTCGCGAGATCAAAATGCAACCGCGCGCCCCCCTCAACTAAAGCTGTATTGGTGTTTTCATCGCGGGAGATTTCGATAATAGGTAACGGTTCGACAACAACCCGCACTGTCTGTTCAGAACGTTCATTGTTGCTAAACCGATCGCTTTGTCCATTTCCTGCTTTAAGTTCATAAGTGGCATACAGAGAAGCGACTTGGTCTAGAGGAACCCGCATCTGCCAAAGCCCTGGTAATTCGCGGGTAATCACCGTATTAAACTGAGGAGGAGCTAGTAAATCTTGCGGATTCGTCACTGTCTCACTGACAGGAGCAGGTGTGATTTCTCCTAACTGTTGGGGAGGAACAATTACTTGTTGAGGTGTGGAGAGCTGATAAATTTGTGTTGGCTCTGCTACATTCAACGATTGTGCTATAGCTTCAGGCTGCGGCCAAGCCAGAAGTGCCACTAGCATACCCAGGCAGTATTTAAGATTAGGTTGGTGGCTAGTTGTCTGATTGCTGACCATTTGACTGGATTTTTCCCAAAATTCTGGCTACGTAATAGACCTCTTGCACTGAGAAAGGCATCCTGCTTGCCCGATCTGGCAGCAGGCAAGATGCCTGCACTAGTAGCATTGGAGCTATGGAGTTGCTACGCTAACGTTGATGATACCTCCATTGTAGAGACCAGCTTCCGTAGCAGTACTCAAGTCAAACTCGATATCTGCACCGCCAACATAAGGTGTTTGTAAACCAATTGCAGTAGTTGGGTCAGTACCAGTGTTGGTGACATTGGCAATGGTTGCAGTGGCACCACCAGCGCTTGTCAGACCAGGGGTAGAGGCAGTCAAGGTAATGGTAGCACCGCCAGGGTTGTTAGACCAAACTGCGTATAACTCAGCCACATTTTTTGTGATAGTGCCAGCTGACAAAGCAGCAAATGGACTGGTTTGATCGATAGTAGTAGTACCGTCTGTCAAGGCAGGATTGTTGTAATCTTGACCAACTCCACCTGTAGTAACTCCTCCTAATTCTGCTTCAGAAATATCCAACGAAATTGTTTGGAAAGTCCGCAAGAAGAGTACTTCTGGCACGTTAATTTCAACGTCCACGTCTTGGTTAGCAGTTAATTGAGCGTGGGCTGGTGCAGAGAACAAGCTACCTGCAACAACGGTACCTGCGGCAACGGCAATAGCTAGAATTTTGCTTTTCATGAAAATCTCTCCCTCGTGTTTTTGTGTCAATTTGGTTACTTTTGAATTTCGCGGCTTTTCCTCTTGGTTTTGATTTTGAGATCGCTATTTAGAAGAGATTTCCTAATCGGTCCAGAGTTTTTTTCAAATGAGAATGCAATTATTTAACTGGCGCTAATTACTCAAAACTTTATAAACATCACCTCCTTTTCATAAAACCCACAATTCTGTGCCATTTGTCCCGTTTGTGGCAGTCAAGAACAGCCGCGTACCAACGACAGTCAACTGGGCAGGGTTAGCATTGCCCGTTCCAGAATTAATGTTATTAACCCTGCGCGTACCTACAGCTGTGCCGTCACTGCTCCATATTTCTCTACCGTTTGTAGGCTCGGAAGCCGCAAAATAGAGAGTGCCACCAAAATTAACGAGACTATCGGGAATACTGTTGTTAGGGTCTGCACCAGACCAAATATCTTTAACTAGAATTGTGCCCACATCACTGCCGTCACTCTTCCACAGTTCCAGCCCGGTTGTGCTGTCGTAGGCTGTAAAGTAGAGGGTGCTACCGACAGTAGTCATATTGAGCGGGCCAAAACCGATATTTGGGGCTGCGTTCAGGTCATTTTTGACCCGCCCTACGCCATTACTATCAATCTTCCATAGTTCCTGCTTGAAGTCATTGTTGCTATCTGTGACGAAATATAAGGTACTGCCTACAGCTGTGAGTTCGCTCGGCCCAAAACCACCCGTACCTGGGGTAATATTTTGGACAAGACTGGTTCCCCCTGCTGTGCCGTCACTCTTCCATAGCTCAACGCCGTTAGTGCCATCATTAGCAGTAAAGTAGAGGCTGTTACCAACAGCAGTGAGCTTGGCAGGAGCTGAACTTTGTCCACCGATTCTAATGTCTTTGACAAGACCGGTTCCTCCTGTTGTGCCATCACTTGACCATAGCTCAATGCCGTTAGCTGAGTCACGAGCAGAAAAATAAAGCTTGCCGTTAAAGGCGATAAGATTCTCAGGGCTAGAACTCGTGGAACCTGAGTAGATATCTTTAACCAGACTCACTGTTGTACCATCATAAACCCACAGTTCAACGCCGTTAGTACCATCGTCGGCAGTGAAGAATGCTTTGTTACCAACTACGGTCAGATTTTTGGGGTTTGAACTCGCAGAGCCAGGATTGATGTTACTTACCAATGTGGCTGTCGTGCCATTGTAAACCCACAGTTCTCTCCCGTTAGTACCATCATCAGCACTGAAGAGCAACTTGCTACCAAAAGCCGTGAGCTTGTCAGGGTTAAAGCTACCAGGATTAATATTAGTGACTTTGGTTGTACCCGCCACAGAGCCATCACTCTTCCAGAGTTGGATACCATTGACAGCATCATTGGCAGTAAAGTACAACGTATTACCTAGCGCCGTGAGATTTTTGGGGTCGGAACTGCCAGAACCTGGGGAAATTTCCAGCATGGTGCTTGGAATCTCGGCAGATAGACTCAGATTATAGAAAGTCTCAGCATTGCTAACAGGCTTAATATAAATGTAATAAGTACCTGCTGTTAGGGTGGTATTGATATTCTCGCTAGCATTTCCCATCAGGACTGAACTTTGAATAATTACCCCAGAGTTATTGAGCAACTCTACATCGGCATTATCAGATAGACCGCTAAGGGTAAGATTGAAAGTACTTGTGTGAGTCAGATTAAACTTGTAATAGTCGTTAGTGTCGATAGTGCCAACAAAATCACTAAAGTTCTGAGAACCATTCAGCGTACCGATGTTGTTAGCTGTAGGTTTTGCGTTGGGTGCTATGTCAGGGCCAATGGCTGTAGCAGAGACACTCAAATCGTAGTTTGTTGCCGCACCGGAAGCAGGATACACCCGAATATAGTATGTACCTGCATTCAAGCTGCGTCGGATGATATCTAGATTAGTAGCACTCTGAGTAGAACTGACTATTAACCCACCACTGCTGTTGAGCAGTTGGACATTGGCGTTTGCTATTTCAGGTGTTACTTTCAGGTCAATTAGGGCGCTGGATGTTAAATCAAAACGGTAATAATCGTTAGTGTCAACGCTATTTACATAGTCTGTGAACTCTGAAGGAGTGGAGGTTAAGGTATTGATATTACGAGCCGTTACCAGAGTGTTCCCAGCATTGTCTGCTGGGTCTGTGGTAAAGCCAAGGTTCAAGGTGTAGTTTGTGGAACCGAACCCACCAGGAAACACCCGAACGTAGTAAGTACCGCTGGCAAGACTAGTATTAATCGACTCTGGATTAGTATCTGCTTGCGTTGAATTGGTAATTTTTGTGCCAGAGCTATTCAGCAATTCTACATTGGCATTGCCGCCTAGACCATCTAAGGTCAAGCTAAACGTTCCATTACTGACTACGTTAAATGTGTAGTAGTCATTGTTGTCGAGGATGACACCTCTATTGCCAACATAATCACTAGTATTGTAGTTGCTAGTTAAAGTGCCAATACTGAATGCTTGCGCTTGTGTGTCATCATTGGGTTTATTTGTAGTAATTGGATTAGCTGAGAGACTGAGGTTGTAATTAGTGCTAGCACCACTCACAGACCCAACGCGAACGTAGTAGATACCTGGATTGAGGCTATGAGCTATTAATTCTGGTGTCGTACCATTAGCATTCGCAGTTTGGAGAGCAGTACTACTAGTTTCGTTATATAGTGTCAAACTTGCATCACCAGTCAGACCATCCAATCTCAGCGTCACCACACTATCGGGATCGCTGCTACTCGCACCAATGCGAAATTTGTAATAATCGCTAATATCAGTACCACTAACGGAGTCCTGAAAAATATTTGGGGTACTGCTAAGGGGGCCATTAATATATGATGCAGATGTAGTGTCTAAAGCTGCACTTTTGCTACTTCCTGGATCTGGAAATCCTGAATAGGGTGATGGCATAGTTTTTTCTCTAAAACTTTAAATATTATGGTGACTGCAAGTTAGTGATAGTGCGGCAATAAAAACTAAATACTATTTATCAACCAAAAATTACTTTTACTTCTGTCAAAGCCATAGTTTATTGTGTGAAGATGCAACCCGCTCAGAAGTCTCATTTCTGCTTTTGTAATTTAACTGGTTGTGTATGGTTTGATAGATGCGAAATGTTTTAAATTTTGAGTTATAGCCAGTGACGAGGAACGTCTAGTACAAGAATCGTTGTTTGCAACACTATCAGATATATTTGTTGCATATATGCAAATACCTATCTACCCTGATTTAGATATAGGAGTCGAGTTCAAAATATACGGTCTAATTTTCCAAGTTTCTAAATTAGCTGTTAATTTAGTTTAATTCATTGAAAACTAGATATCAGACAGAAAACGTTTATACTAAGTTACCCAGATTATTTACAGTCACTAGCTAATCTTGTTACAAATTTACACGACCCAGTACGAAGTAATTGTGTGTTATGTATCTCTCTAACATTTTGATTTATTTTTAAAGTTTCTCCTTCCGAATGCACTGCAACTAGAATTTAACTCCTCTAGAAAATATATTGCCTCCGTAATGATACTTAAAATTTTTAATTTAAGTAACGAAAATTTCAAGTATTTATTGACAATATCTTAGTATAAAAACGTTATTCATATTGCTAGATGCGTACAGTAAAGTTTTTATGGTGAGTGCAATCAAAGATACTAACTGCGGACTGAGGAAGTAGAGAGATTAGGTTTTAATCAAGCATGGCTATTAATTAGCCATTCTCATATTCATATATAGATAAGGCTTGACTACAAAGAACGCGTTTACGCGTAGTGCAAAGCAAACTTGTCTTGCCGAAGGCTATAGTGGCAATTTTTTGAAGAGTAAGACACGAATGAATAAAAGTTTCAGAGAGTTATTGCTTAAGTCTGAAACATTTTTCACAATGCTAATTTGTTATTGTCCGCCTCGGCTTGAACTGAGGTGATTAGCCTCAGTCTGTTTCAACGGACTATAAAATCATTCTGCATCAAGCTAATGCTGTGTTTTTTCTTCAGTAACTAATGTCAGGCTAGTCCATTCACCTTTATCGTTGTAGCTGCGAACCATCCGCTGGCGCAGATTTGGCTGAATTAACCAACCCACCTCTAGGAAGAGGGATTGACGCAATTGCACATGCAAGGGAGAAGTTGCAGAAGCGCCATCAGGTAATAGCAATACTTGCATCTGCTTTTGTGGATCTCGATCGAAGTGGATGATAGAACCTTTGATGGTGGCAGTTGAAGTAATTGTCCGTTCGCCAAAACTCAAACTTTGAATTAATCGCCCAGTTTCATCAAGTTGTAATTGCAGAGTTGTAGAGTAAATTTCAGGCGATCGCCAATCTCGATATATTGTCACTGCTTCGCCTTGCCATGTCCCTAACAAGTCTTCTACCTGCAACGCTGGACGTTCTGCTTTTGGAGTATCAGCTAAGTGTTCTCGAATTAAGGTGAGTCTGTCTAAATGACCGTTTTGGTCGAAAATTTGCACCAGACGTAAGCGGCGATTTTCATAGATAAAACTAAATTCTGATCCAAATTCGGTAAATGGTGCAAGCTGAATTGAACCTTGAGAAAAGGCCCCATTTTCAAAAAACAGCAGGCTTCCACCCACAGAAGTAAAATCTAATACCATATCGTTTAGCCCCGAACGACATAGAGTCAGCCGAATTTTGTCGTTGTCGTTCAGCTTTTCTAGAGTGAGACGGCTAGGGATATCCTTGACAAATGTACCTTGAGGCGAAAACACGGTGAATGAACCTTCCCATACACCGAGATTTTGTAAAAAACTTTCCCATTGAGATTTCATAATAATTCGTAATTCGTAAATAAGACATTTGTCCAATGACCACTGACTATCCTTTGGCAAAACGCTGCACAGCAAACAAGCTCCCCATTAATCCTACCGCTGCACCAAAACTTAAGAGAATCAGTGGCAATAGTAAAATTTGTGTGGGAGTGAGTTGCAAACCATTGGTAATAAATTGGATAAATTCAGGTTGATTAGCTATTAATTTACTCAGAAACTGTTGAATGACAGAAATAAAACTCCAAGCGATCGCACCGCCAAGCAAGCCAAAGGCTATTCCTTGCAAAATAAACGGCAGATAAATCCAAACAGCAGTTGCTCCCACCAGTTGCATGATTTCAATTTCCCGCCGTCGCGCCATGACTATTAGTCGAATGGTTGTGGTAGTAACAGCGATCGCGGTCGAAGTAAGAATAATTGTAATTGTCAAAGTAATCCAGTTTAGACCTTGATGTAACTGGGCGATGCGTTTAACTGCTTCATCTACGTACTGTACTGTATCAACTCCCTGCAACTTAGCCAATTGAGTTGCTAAAGTCGGTACAACTTGAGAGTTACGGGCTTTCACCTTCATCTCATCCACCAAAGGATTATCCCCTAACTGTTGGGTAGCACCATCAATATCCGAAATTCCCAGTTCCTTGACTAACTTAGTCCAAGCTTGCTCTTTAGTAATTGTTTCTATCCCTACCACCTCTGGCATTTTCGCCACAAATGGCTCAATGGCTTGGGCTTGGATACCTGGCTCAAGATAAACTGATACTTCCAACTGGCTACCGAATTGGTTAAGGAGTTTTTCTACTTGCCAGGAAGTTTGTAAACTCAAGCCGAATAAAAATAGTAACACTGTCACAGTACTCACAGCTGCCCAATTCATCCACCCTCCGCGTAGCAAACCCAGGAAAGTTTCTTTAAGTAAGTAGTCAAGTTTTGTGAGAAATTTAAACACACATCACCCCAAAATCTAAACTTCGCGCTCAGGCGCAAAGTTCGGATTTGCGTCTTTGCGTGAGATAACATCACCATTTATACTCGACGGAGCAAACTTTTAGATGGACTGAGAGCCAAAAAACTAGTAAGTGGGGAGTACAACTAAAACTAACAACTGACCACTAACGAGATTGATAGAATTGAATTAGTAGGAATTTGCACAGTTTAGCCATTGAGAACCATGCCCTCTGAAATTGCTGTTGAGAAAAAAAAGTTAAAAAATCCGCCTTTGGAACTGCACTATTTAGGCGATCGCGTTCTGCGTCAACCCGCAAAGCGTATTACTAAAGTAGATGATGAACTTCGCCAACTGATACGCGAAATGCTGCAAACTATGTACAGCAACGATGGTATTGGTTTGGCTGCTCCCCAAGTGGGAATTCATAAACAACTAATTGTCATTGACCTTGAACCAGATAACGCTGTCAATCCACCACTGGTATTGATTAATCCCACGATTAAACAGGTGAGTAAAGAAATCTGCGTTGCCCAAGAAGGATGTTTGAGCATTCCTAACATTTACATGGACGTTAAGCGTCCCGAAGAAGTGGAAATTGCTTATAAAGATGAATATGGTCGTCCTCGGACATTAAAGGCTAATGACTTACTAGGACGCTGCATTCAGCACGAGATGGATCATCTGAACGGGGTAGTATTTGTAGACCGCGTAGAAAACTCCTTGACTTTGGCACAGGAGTTATCTAAGAATGGCTTCTCATATCAAGCTGTGAAACCAGTAGCATAGGGGGCTAGTAGTGTATTTAACTCCAAAAAGCGGTTTATTTCTCGGTGGTTCTTGTATAACAGCGATCGCAGCCGTCGGTTCAATTTTTGAACTTAGTTACGGACAGCCAGATTTGGGCGTTCCAGCAACTGCAATTATCCTAGGGTTGAGTATTCCTCTAACAGGATTATTTTTTATTGCCGCAGTGAGGGATGCAAGGGCTAACATTAAATAAGCATCAGGTACATAAAAAGGTAAAAGGATGGAGCAAAAAGGCAAAATTCATCTTTTTACCTTTTATTTTTCTACGTCTCCTAGCGTACCTAAAGCTTTCAGGGTATGTGCTGCTGTTAACCCTATAACCCCAGTAATGTTAATCCCTTGTCAGGATATAAGCGATCGCCATACCGCGATCGCGTTGTTTAGAGTATGAGTTTACTGGTTTAAAAAGTCTATTACTTGTTCAAGGTGTAACTTAGCCTTATAGATGGCAAGCAGGATTTCTTGGTCAAAACGATTGGGGTAAGGCAGCTTTTCCCTTGCATCATGGCTTTAATTGAGGTTTTTCAACCCGCGCAAGCGTGTTTTGTCTGTGTAGCCAAGCCACTGCGTTGGGCGGGTTTCCCGACTTGTACCGCTAAAGCGGAACCCGCAGGGTAGCAAGTGGCGCGCGACTTCTAGTCGCTTAGTTGAGTAACAATTTAGACTTTTCAAACATTTTCTTAAAGTAATTAGAGCATGTGCGCCGTAACGTATCCTATTCCCATTATCCTGGAAGTTGCTTTTTTAAAGCTTCCAAAGAAGCCCAGCGGTTATCAACAGGCTTTTCTGAACTATCAGCAGCAGAACTTAGAATACCTGGGCAATTGAGGTCACATAGTTGACGCTGAGGAAATTCCAAGCACATCTGCTCATACAGCCATTCGCTGGGGTAAAAGTAACCATCGGGTGGTAGAGTTTCTACCAAATCTTCCATCGCCACTTCCCTTTCTAAAGGCAAGTCCTGTGCTTGATTAACAGTTTCGTCTAACCAGATGATTTCCTTAGTATCAACCATCAAACGATGATTGTACTGTTGCAAACAGCGGTTGCAGGTACAAGTAATAATTGCCTCTGCCTGACCGGACACTTCCAGGTAATTGCCTTGATGCTGGACGCGGACGCGACCGCGAACTGGTGTCAACGTTTCCAGACCAGGCAGAAACTCTTTCACCTGAAATTCCTCTGTCCGCTCCGGGGCTTTAGTTAGCTGCGGAATAAAAATTGCGTCCATAGGATTTGTGAGATGTCCTCACGAAAATTTATGCTAGTTATCAGCAATTTTGCTGATACTTTATTTTTAGTTTATCTCTTAGGAACAATAGAAATTTTGAAATTATGATGTGGTTACGAGCTTTCAATTAACTCCTAAGTAGCTGGGCGAAATTAAATATAAAATGTCATTGCGAGCGTAACGCAGTAAAGTGAAGCAATCTCAGTCTTTGCGATGGCTTCACTTCGTACCCTTCGGGTTCTCCAAAGGAGTACGTAATGACAAAATATCTTATATTCATCTACTTAACTCCTAACTTCTATCTTTTAACTCATTCCACCAAAGCCGGACGAACCACCAGATGACGATGTGGTTCTTTACCACGACTAAAGGTTTCTAAATCTCTAAATTCCTTCAAGAATGTGTGGATTTGACGGCGTTCGGCTGAACTGAGAGATTTGATTTCCACTTCTTGACCTGTAGAACGCACCTCATCAGCTGCGGCTTCTGCTAATGAACAAATTTCCGCTTGTCTTTTGATGCGGTAGCCATTCAACTCAATGGTATAAAAAGCTTGGTCCTCGTGTGGTTGGCTCAGATTTAAAACTGAATTAGCTAGATACTGAATCGCATCTAGCACAGAACCATCAGCACCAATAAGAACTTGAATTTCTTCTGGTGTCAAGTTATTTTCATCAATTGTCAACCAGTAATTATCTGGTTCTGAGGAATCACCTTCTTGAGATTGGGCAGTTTCTAATTTGCTTTTAATCTCAGTGGATACTCCAGTGAGTTCCAGCAGTGTTTTTAACCACTGCTGACCTCGCTGCATGGGATTGTCGCTCATCTATCAACCTGTAGTCTTTTTCTTAGAACTTTTTGGCTCAAAAGGTAATGACTTTTGTTCTGCCGCTACTTCTTTCTCTTGGGAGTCTACTATTTTTTGTAGTTCCTCTGGTAGGGGTTCGCGGGAAAGAATGTAGGTTTGCAGTGTTTGGAAAATATTACCAATCACCATATACATCAGTACCCCAGCTGGTAGAGGAAAGAACAAAAACATCCCAGAAAAGATGACTGGGGTAATTTTGTTGACTGTTTCCTGCTGTGGGTTGCCACCACTCGAATTTTGCCCGGAAAGCATTTGGCTAACATAGAGGCTAATCCCAAAGAAGACTATCATTGCGACGATATCCCAGTGGATTGTGCTGTCGGGATCTATTGCGCCAACCCTACCTAAAGCATCAATGAATAAAAATCCTTTGTCTGCTGCCAGTCCGGGGATTGTGCCTTGAATTGTGACATCTCCCGGTTGTAGGGCTTCTATATTACCCTCAGCATCAATTTTGATCCTATCTTCGCCTTTTATGACTTTCCATTCAGGAACCAACTTATTTTCTGGGTGTTCTGCTAAGAGAACCTGAAATGGTTTGCCTTCAAGAGTCTGATATTGTATTTTGGTTTGTTCGCCTACTGTTAATTTGTTGCCACTAGGAAGAATGGCACTTACTTTAACATGATCTCCATCAGCAATGTAGATGTTTTGGGGAGGAGTCGCAAAGGCTTGTGGTTGAATTCGTTCGATTTGTTCAGAAGGGAAGACTTGCAAGTTAACAGAGTAGTTAACCCCAGCAAAAGGCGAACCCCGCAATGTTGCAAATAGCGCTAACAGAACTGGCATTTGCAATAGGAGTGGCAAACATCCTGCTAGTGGGTTGCCAAATTCTTTTTGAACATTGACCATTTCCTCTTGCTGCTTTTGCGGATCGTCCTTATAACGCTCCTTGATTTCTGCCATCCGCTTTTGCATCAGAGGTTGTACAATTCGCATCCGCCGCATACTGCGAATTGAACCAGCACTCAGGGGATAGAGCGCGAAGCGGATTATCAATGTCAAGGCAACGATCGCCAATCCATAGCTAGGCACAATGCTATAGAAGAAGTCTATGATTGGCAGCATTACGTTGTTCGAGAGAAACCCGATACCAAAATCCATTATTCTGAATCCAACCTGAGGTACTGTAAACTGAACTGAATCTAATTTATCTAAATCATGACTTAGTCTGCGACTATCCTACGCTACGGATAGCCGCACTTCAAAGTGATGAGCGCTGAGTTAGGAATTTTTAATTTGTCCCCTACTCCCTACTTACTATCACTTGTTGGCTACACTACTGTATTGAGGATTTTTGGCAGTGACTTTTTCATTGATGTAGTCATAGACTTCCCGAAATTTGGGAATAGCCCGCATTTCCAGACGACTACCATTTCTCAGAGTTATTACCATATCTCCCCAAATACCAAGACCGCGCGGGACTTTGACAATTTTGACAATTTCTGAGTAAATCACGTCAGTGCGATCGCGCCCCATCCAACCTCCCATCACAGAAATCCGGCGATCTGTGATCCTGTAACGCAGCCACAATGCCCTAACGATTGCCCCTACTGTCAATGGTATTCCGACGACGGTTAGCCCGATTAACAGGTTTAGAATCAAGTCCCCAACGTGAGGACCGCCTTCATAATAAATTTCTTCACGAATTCCCATGGAATACCTCAGCTTGTGCCAACAACTGCTCTAATTCTTGCAGAAATTGTTGGCTTACGCACTTAGATTCTGCTGCTGTTGGTTTTACAACGAACACTAGCCGCCAGCCTGGGGACAATTTCGGCAAAAAGTTATGTAAAACAGCAGTAATCTGACGTTTTATTCGGTTGCGAACTACTGCTCTTTTGCTAACTTTTGTACTAATCGAAATGCCAATTTGTGTGCTTGCAAGCTGTCCTGAGTTCGTTAAAGGTTTATTTGTGGCAGCATCCAGAGATGGCTCTGTTGAACACGATGGTCGTAAAGCTCTCAAGGTGATATGAGAACTCTGTCGCCGAATTCCTTCCCGGAAAACTGCCTGAAAATCTTTGCGAGATTTGAGTCGATTCGCCTTGGGCAAAGCCACAGTCGTTTTAGCTGGAGATACCCTAAACGCTTAGACGATAACGTCCTCTTTTTCTCCTAGCCCGAATTACGTTTCTTCCATCTGGTGTCCGCATTCTGGCACGAAAACCAGAAGTTCTTTTTCTCTTGCGGCAAGTGCCGCCCAAGGTTCTCTGCATAACGTTCTCCTGCTAGGCGATTTCTATAAAAAGTCACAATCTATTATTGTATCACTTTACGTTTATAAAATGAAGATTCCGGTAAAAAAGTCAATAGTCAGTGGTTAGTAGTCACTAACAACTGACCCTTACGGGTAACGCTCCTGCGTCGCTAACGGCAGTTGCTACCCTGCGGGAAGCAGCAGAAGCGTTTACAAGTTGGGAAACCCGACGACACTTGCTCTTGCTACCCTGCGGAAAGCGCTTCGGGTGACGCTCCTAACGTCGCTACTGCTACGCTAACACCAGTCGCTCATGGGGGAAACCACGCCACTTGCTACCCTGCGGGTTCCGCTTTAGCGGTACAAGTCGGCAGAGCCGCCCAACGCAGTGGCTCCCCAAGACCGCGCTGGTTCACCGCGCAAAGCGCGTCTACAACGCTCTTAACCCGCGCAACGCAGTGTCTCCCCAACGCACTGCCTCACAACTAACTTAACTAACGCTGATAATCCAGGTTCCCAAGTAACGCAGCAGTGGCACATCCCCAGGAGAAAGAATTTGGCAGTTAAAATAGTAAGTACCGCCGAATGCTGGGTTTTTCACGTTAGATAATACTACTTCTACCTTATTACCTGCTGGCACCGGCTCTTGAGGAAAAATTTCTAATACGCGACTTTCTTTGTTCCATTTCACTTCAGACAGGGGAACTTTTTTACCTTTAACCCTCACCTCTACCTTTTTGGGGTCAAAGGTTCCTTTGTAATAATTTGGATAGGTAATAGCAAACTGAGCAACTGCCAACTTCATCTTTTTCTCTGGAATTCTTAAGATGTATCTATCCCAGCTATTAGTTTGTCCACCAAAGTCTAACCGGAAGGGTAGCTGATTTTCGTTTTTGACACCGCTGAACAGTGTGAGTCCAGGTAAGGTTTGCCCCCAGGTCATGGCTGGAAATCCAGCCAGCAAACAGCTAGTCACAGCTAAAGCAGAAAGCAAACGTCGCATAGTTAAACTCCTCTCACAACAATTAGGTTTTGTTATTTAAATAACTAAGATTCAGTATTCGTAACTAAACTTTACTACTGACTTCCTGACATTGGACGTTAGATGTCAACAAATAGTGCCATTTACTCTAGATGGTTGTTTATCAGTAAAAATACGCTGTAGTGGATTTAACGCATACTGTATTGTTTGCATGACCTTTGTAGAATAGCCATTTCTATCTCCCGAAGAGTCAAATTTGAACTAGATATAAACACAGTACGGTTTTGATTGTGTTTCTAAATATGTATAAGTGTATCTTAATTTAAGATTTTTGTTATAAAAATTGAGCCATGTCAATAGCGATCGCCAATGAACTTGAGATAAATTGATTAAAATAAGCTTGAATCAAAGCGAGAATCCTCAAAAATTAATTGAAAAATTATCAAGCTTCAAAAAATTGGTAAATATTGCACTATGTAATAAAAAGAAGACCAAAATTTTTCAATCCCTAAAACAAGCTGAAGACCAGGATGTAAATTTGGGAATCAACATAGGATTTGCAATAGCATGTAAACCTATTTGTAACTATCAGCAAGCGTGAGTCTGCGAGCAGGAAAGCGAGGCTTTGTCTGGAAAACCAAGAGTGGGAGAGGAATTCAAGGCTCAATCTACTAGGAAAAAATCGCCGAAAGTTTCTGTCCTGAATTATTAAGTTCGAGACTTCCCTAATTGGGAAATTGCATATTTAGCAGAGATTAAGTATTTATCTCTAGGAGATTTCATGAGAATAGCAGTTGCTAAAGAAATAGAAGTTTGTGAGCGTCGTGTGGCATTAAATCCTGACACCGTTGCCCGATTAGTAAAACAAGGCTTAGAAGTGCAGGTAGAAACCGGTGCGGGAGAGCGATCTTTTTTTAGCGATTCTGCCTATGAAGCAGCAGGAGCTAAAATTATCGACGATCCCGCTCAATTATGGGGTGAAGCAGATATTTTATTGAAAGTCAGCCCACCGCAAGAGCGAGAAGATGGACGTTCAGAAGTTGACTTACTGCGGGAAGGAGCTGTCTTAATCAGTTTCCTGAATCCTTTGGGAAATCCTGTGGTGGCGCAGCAACTAGCTAATCGCAAAGTCACAGCCTTGAGTATGGAATTGATCCCCCGTACCACGAGGGCACAAAGTATGGATGCTTTATCCTCTCAAGCATCGCTAGCAGGTTATAAGGCAGTTTTGATTGCTGCTGCGGCGTTACCAAAATATTTCCCGATGCTGACAACTGCCGCAGGCACGATCGCTCCCGCCAAAATATTTATCATGGGTGCTGGTGTAGCAGGATTGCAAGCGATCGCCACCGCCAGACGCTTGGGAGCAGTAGTAGAAGCCTTTGATATCCGTCCTGCTGTCAAAGAAGAAGTGCAAAGCTTAGGGGCAAAATTCGTCGAAGTCCAACTCGAAGAAGAAACAACCGCCGCCGGGGGCTACGCCAAAGAAATTTCCGAAGCTAGCAAACAACGTACCCAAGAAGTCGTCGCCGAACACGTCAAAAATGCTGATGTCGTGATTACTACGGCCTTAGTTCCTGGGAAAAAAGCACCATTGCTAGTCACAGAAGAAATGGTGGCACAAATGAAACCAGGTTCGGTAATTGTGGATATGGCCGCCGAACAAGGTGGTAACTGTGCCTGTACAGAACCCGGCAAAGATATTGTATGGAACGGCGTGACAATTATTGGCCCTATCAATTTACCGTCATCGATGCCAGTCCACGCCAGCCAACTGTATTCCAAGAACGTGACATCGTTAGTCCAACTGCTAATAAAAGACAAAGCTTTACAAGTGGACTTTGCTGATGACATCGTTGATGCAGCTTGCATTACCCATGCAGGTGAAATTCGCAATCAACGAGTGCGGGATGCGCTACAAGCAGTAAGCGGTGTCGGTGCGGCTCAATAGGTTAGTAGTAAGCGCTTCAGCGCTTACTACTAGCCAATTATCATAAGGAGTTTTTTCATGACAGAGGCATTACTTGCTGCTTTGTTTGTATTTGTTTTGGCATCTTTTATCGGCTTTGAAGTGATCAACAAAGTCCCACCGACTCTGCATACACCCTTAATGTCAGGCTCAAATGCGATTTCTGGCATTGCGGTACTTGGGGCGATAGTGGCTGCTGGTGCTAGAGAGACTAGTGTTTCGGTGATTCTCGGTTTGATTGCCGTGGTACTGGCAACAGTCAACGTCGTGGGTGGTTTTCTAGTCACCGACAGAATGTTGCAAATGTTCAAGAAAAAGGAGATTAAGGCGTGAGCGACTTTCTACCAACTGGGATTCAGCTGACGTACTTAGTCGCTGCATCTTTATTCATTTTGGGTTTGAAAAAGCTGGGATCGCCAGCTACAGCGCGCAACGGTAATGTCATTGCAGCCGTAGGAATGCTGTTGGCAATTGTGGCGACAATGCTCGATCAGCATGTATTGAATTATGAAATGATTTTGTTAGGCTTGGCGATTGGTTCGGCAATTGGTGCGATCGCAGCCTACAAAGTTCAAATGACAGAAATGCCCCAGATGGTGGGTTTACTTAACGGTTTGGGCGGTGCAGCTTCCGCACTAGTTGCCGTTGCTGAATTCTGGCGATTGTTGGATAGCTCTCAAGCGATACCCCTCGATGTCAACATTTCCATGCTGTTGGATGTGTTAATCGGTGGTGTTACCTTCACAGGTAGTTTTCTTGCTTTTGCAAAGTTGCAAGGTTTAATCAGCGGTTCCCCGATTACATTTCCTTTCCAGCAACCATTTAACCTCTTGTTGTTGGGTGCTTATGTAGTGGGTAGTGCCTACTTGATCGTCACACCAGATAGCCTACCCATATTCTTAGCAGTGGTTGCGGTTTCCTTAGTGCTGGGTGTAATGTTCGTCATCCCCATTGGTGGTGGCGATATGCCCGTGGTAATTTCGCTGTTGAACTCCTTATCAGGTGTAGCAGCATCCGCAGCTGGTTTCGTGGTGATGAACAATATGTTGATCATCGCTGGGGCATTAGTGGGAGCCTCTGGTATTATCCTTACCGAGATTATGTGTAAAGCTATGAACCGCTCACTCTTTAGCGTGCTGTTCAGCGCTTTTGGTTCAGCGGCTGCTAGTGGTGGTGGTGCAGCAGGTAGTACAGGCGATCAAACCGTCCGCAGCATCGATCCCGAAGAAGGCGCGATGATGTTGGGTTATGCCCGTTCTGTAGTAATTGTGCCTGGTTATGGTATGGCTGTAGCACAGGCGCAACATAGCGTGCGAGAGTTGGCAGATCAGCTAGAACGCATGGGTGTTGATGTTAAGTATGCCATTCACCCTGTTGCTGGGAGAATGCCGGGGCATATGAATGTGTTACTGGCAGAGGCAAATGTGGCTTATACGCAGCTGTATGACATGGATGATATTAATCCCCAGTTTGAGCAAGCGGATGTGGCTTTAGTAATTGGGGCTAATGATGTGGTAAATCCAGCGGCGCGTAGCGATACCAATAGCCCGATTTATGGTATGCCGATTCTGGAAGTAGATCGGGCAAAGCAAACGATTGTAATTAAGCGCGGCATGAGTACGGGTTTTGCTGGTGTAGATAATGAATTGTTCTACAAAGATAAAACTACGATGCTCTTTGGTAGCGCTAAAGATATGGTGTCGAAGTTGGTTTCGGAAGTGAAGCAACTTTAAACGAAACGCAAAAGGCGCAAACGGCGCAAAGTAAAGAAATAATTTAGAGAGTTAGCTTGCTTTGGGGGTGTGATGCTTCTGAGGCAAGTTTTTTTAATGAATGAGCTAGTTTTCTCGAATTTAATATTTGGATCTATCTAACCAGATCCGGAGTTCATCACCAAATTTTAGTACATAACCCAATTTTAGTACATCACACAATTTTAGTAGCGGATTAGTTCGGGAATCTAGAGTACAACTCTTATTATCACTCTCAAGAGATGGCCCTAACATAATTACTGTGTAAGTGTTCAAGACTCTTTCCAGTTAGATAAGTAGTTGTTAGTTTGTGACAAATCTATCTAGAAGCTTTACTGAACCGTTAAATCTAAATATTATTGTCATCAATCAACAATTTTGGAATAGGTAAGGTCAAAATACCTCAGTAATTATCCTTAAGCAAAAGTGAAATAAACCTTCATTAAACCTGAGTCGCGTAGAAAATATTTATCAAATTAAATAATTTTTTCATATATTGTATTTAACTTTATAAATTAAAAGCGATCGCTCTCCTTCTTCCTCTGCGTTCTCTGCGTCTCTGTGGTTCGTTAAAAAGATAGGGAAATCCTCACTCCAACACAGCTTGTCCCAATCGCTTCAAAATCCGCAAAACTTCAGCTAACTCATGTCTTCGAGGAAATAAAGAAAATGTCCGCGATACATCATACTGTGGAGTGTCTATGAGAGTGAGCTTGAGAAATACAAACTCATCGCCGTTTGTTGCCATTCCAAACACAGATTTATCGTGAGGATTAGTCAGCATGTAAGCTAATAATTGCGGTAATGCTGCTGGTACTGGAATGCTATTTCGTTTCGACTCCACAACCAAAATCCACAACCTTTCCTGCACAACTAGTGTGTCAATAAAGCCGCGAATCGTTTCATCAGGATTTTCAAGTTCTAATCCAACACCATAGGGTGAGCGAATTCTGTATGGTGGATCGAGAAAGCCTGCAAGCTCTAATAATGGTGAAACCACTAACAGATTAATCGTACCTTCTAACAGTAGACTATCAACGCGGTGGTAGTCATAACGCTGCTTAATTCGAGTAATACTCGCCTGTTCTTGTTGGTTGAGTTCGGGTAATTCGTCAATCCACTCGTAGAAAAAGCGATCGCTATCAGCTTGAGTTAAATTACAACGAGTCTGTAAATCGTTCAAGCTTTTAATGGTGTCAGTAATTCCAACGCTGGAAACCATCTGCTATTGTCTCATCGTTGCTTTTAGTCTAGCAGCGGTATACAAGGCTTTTTCCAAAACTCGCCAAGCGATCGCTCCCCTTCTTCCTCTGCGTTCTCTGCGCCTTGGCGGTTCGTTAAAAACAGCGATGCCTGCGGCGGGCTGCGCCTACGCTCATGAATAAGATGATATAAATTTGAAATGATAGACCACGATCGCCTATTTAAAGAACTACTCACAACCTTCTTTTGATACCTACCTGCGACTAAATGCCCAAGAACAAGAAATTTTCCAGGCTGAAATTGCTCAATTTGAACCAACTCAACAGGAGGTAGTAATGCAAATCGTCACCAGTTGGATGGAAGAAGGGATACAACAAAGAGAGTTAAAAATAATCGAGCGTCAATTAACACGGCGAATCGGTGCGATCGCTCCTGAATTACAAGAGCAAGTACGTGGGTTATCGTTAACTCAGTTAGAGGATTTAGCGGAAGCCTTACTAGATTTCTCCACTGAAGCTGATTTAATCGCTTGGTTGCAACAGCAGCAATCATAAATCTATTCTCCCAAGCGATCGCTGATACTCAGATTTTGCAGTGCTTAGAAAAATTTTTAGTTTCCATATAAAATCATTTAACTATTAATAGTACTTATGGTAATAAATTTATTGCATGATGTATTAATAGATATTTACTGAATAAATGCTTTGTAATCCTCAATTTTACTTGCCAAACGTGAAGCTAGAAACGAACTTGCATCACGCAAATATTCGTAAATCTGAATACCTTCTTCTCGATATCGAATAATTTTTTCTTGAGTCCAATAATATGGTGGTGCTTGTAGATTGGTAATTCTATCCGCTAACTTCACCATCCATATTTCTTGCGGTTGCTCTTTTATCCTTCTTAAACTATCTGCCATTTGTAGATGTTTTGCTAAACTTTCATCTTTAGTTAATGCAAGTACACCATTAGCTACTGATTCCCCAAATTTAGTTTTTACTTGCTCAAATGTTACATCAGTATCTTCAATGGTGTCATGTAAAAGACTACATTGAAGAGCTAAGTCTCCATCACTTTTTGCTTCTACATTTAAGGCAGCAATTACTTCCATGCTCACAAAACTCAAGTGCATAATGTAGGGTATTTCTGAACCTGGCATTTTTTGGCCTTGATGTGCCTGTGCTGCAAATTTATAAGCTTTAATATAAGTTTCTTGCGACCAATTTGGTTTCATATGCAGGAATGCTCTAATTTAATCATCTGGAAATTGCCAAGATGAAATACTTTCTACATCTTTGCTACTACATTTAATACAAGTAACATCAAATTTTGAATCCATCCACTCATAACCGCAAGCGCGACAGCAACAAAAAATATTATTGCGGTTTGCGTTTTTTATACCCTGATGCCATTGCTGTAGTTGGTCAGGATTTGGAAAAGGGAAGTTATCAGATGGCAGGCAAAATGACATGTATTTTATACAGTTATAATTTTAAGTATAAAATTTGCGAATACTTGATGTTAATCCTGATACTACTTAGCTGAGTTGAGTAGATTGAAAAGTTTTTTCACTTCCGGGCGATCGCTAAATTAATGTTAAAGATTCACAATATATTTGCGATCGCTCAGTGCATTCATTTACCTCAAGTTTTTTAGAAAAACCAACCGTAAGAATGCAAACCTTTACCCAAAAGATTCACACCAAGATAGCAAACCCAGACAACGACAAAGCCACTGGCAGCTAAAATCGCCGGACTACGCCCTTGCCAACCACGAGTAATGCGGGTATGTAGGTAGGCAGCGAAAACTAACCAAGTAATTAACGCCCATGTTTCTTTAGGATCCCAACTCCAGTAGGAACCCCAAGCTTCGTTAGCCCAAACAGCACCAGCAATAATCCCAATCGTCAGTAAGGGAAATCCCAATCCAATGATGCGATAGCTGATGTTATCAAGAGTTTCAGCTAGGCTCAGGCGCTGAGGTGAAAGTGGTTCTGAATTTTGAACTGTGGATTGTTGATTTTGGATTGGGGTTGTGAGTACTGCCCCCAAAACAGCGGTGTTACTGTTGCCGTTTTTATTACTTTCAAGACGAGCAAAGCCATTATTATCTCCAAGAGATGTTTGTGGTTGAGAAATTAGCTCGCCAGCTTTTTGCAAGCGGTAGCCATTGCTACGATAGCCACCCGTACCCACAGAACTGCCTTGTAGTTGAATGTTTTGACCGCGAGTGACGACCAGAAAAGCGATCGCTAACAAAGAACCCACCATTAAAGCAGCATAACTCAACATCATCACACTGACGTGCATCATCAGCCAATTCGACTTCAATGCAGGCACTAAAGGTTCTGCCACTTGCATTTCTGATGGTAGTGTCAGGGTGGCAAAAGCAGCGATACCCATAGCCACAGGAGCAGTGACAACTCCTACTAAGCGGCTACCACTGGTATTTTCAGCAATTAAATGAATTGTGGTAATTCCCCAAGTTAAGAAAAATAAAGATTCATACAGATTACTCAGGGGAAAATAACCAGCTTCTATCCATCGTGCCCCAAGAAGGGTAGCTATGCACAAATTAGCGATCGCCATTCCTGCTGTTCCCAACGCGGCAGTTGCCGACAAAGTCGGAAAAGCAGCCCCCACCCAATAAAGCAGCATGGTTAGGAATAAAATGGCAAAGGAAGCATTGTCCAGCCAATTCTGGAGTCCAACCAGATTCATAAAGCGTTCTCCCCAGTGGATTCTTTAAAACATAGATTCTGACTGTTCTGATCCTATCTGCTTAGAGGCTAACGGGACATGGAAAAGTCAATGGTCAGTAGTCAGTAGTCAGGAGAGCAAGGGAACAGACAACAGGCAACAATAGTTTTCTCATCTTTCCCCGCGTCCTCTCCACGGAGATGGGGTAGCAGTTGGTGTAGGTGCATTGTTGCTGGAACTAGGTATAGCTGAGTTACCAGCTTTTTTGAGTGCAAAAAAAATGTCGTAACGGTTACTGCGATTGTCGCTGACAGCAGCTGTTACCCCAATTGAACGTGTTGCTGCTAGTAAAGTTTTTTGATTGGAGAACAGACGTGGTATGGGAAAATTTTTCGTAGTGCGTTCCACATCTAGGAAAAATTGGCCGTTATTTGGGTTGAGTTCTGTGGGAACTGTTTGTTGAAAAGCAAGAGTGTTAGCTAGTGTGTTATTGGGTTTGGGAAAAATTTTATCCATAACAGGAGCGCCTAGGATAAAAAAAGCGATATTTTCATCTAGCCAACCGTGGGTTGCAGTTAAAGTACCATACGGTGCAATCCAGTTGATGATGGGTTGACCTGCTACTGTTCTCGACTGGATTTGGAACTGGTATTGATTTTGCATCACATCATCCAGTTTTTCTATGGATGCTTCAGCTAATTTGCGATCGCTTGCCTGTACCATAAACACCAAACCCGCCCGAAAATTCTCTGGTGAACCATCTTTTGGGCTACTGGGAATCACTGAGACAGAAAACTCACCTTTCATCCAACTAAGCAAATCCCGATCTAAATCGAGATTGGTCAGAGATTTCACGCCACCTCTTAGCTGTTCTGGTGCTATGGGTGAGAGAGGATTTCCCTGAGATGTTAAAACATAATCTCCCCACAACCTTTGTAAATTTCCACCAGACAACATCATCAATGTTTCTGCTGGCAAGCGGTTTTGCATTTTCCCTGCTTTGTTATCTACTGCCAACACACGCTGACTATTGGGGTTCAGCCATGAAACACCCTTTAAGCTTATTCCTTCAGGTTCTAGAGTAATTGTTCCTGCCAAACCTTGGTTATTTTGCAGTTGAGCTAAAACTTGAGCGGGCAAATGGCGGCTTGGAGAAGCAGTAGCTATTTTGGCTGCCGTTGGCACATTGACATAAAACTGAGCAAAAGGTTGATAACTGGAGATTTTGGCCATATTTTCGGCAAAGCCTCCTGTTGTCGCTAGAGATGCTTTACTTTTATAGGCATCAATTGCTCGTTCTGTGTTTTTAGGATTATCGGTGATGACTAGGAAACGCCGATCTATTAATGTGGCAGAGAGATGTTCTCCAGCTTGTCTATCGGTTTGTTTGATGGTGAATCCTTGATATGTGCGGTCAATCCATTTACCTTGTTTAAGAGGTTTGGGTTGTGCCCAAATGCTTTTAGCCATTTCTGGGTTCTTCACAGGCAACACCATTACCATTGACTGCTGACTACCAGCAGCATCTTTATTGGTTGCCACTGGTTTGAGTGTAGGTTTACTGGTTTCTGGAGCTAAAATCGCTAGGGTGACTTCTTCGCCAACCCAAGGTTGAATGTCTTTCTCGAAGTCGTAACCATTACTAGTGAGAAAGCGATCGCGCAACTGTACTAAATTTTTATTAAGTTCTGCTTGGGTTTCTTTTGTCCCAAACTCATGCAATTTCTGCCATTGTTTGGGATCTGTGGTTAGAGAAACCGTAAATAGAGCGTCTTGCGGAATAATATTTGCACCTACTGGCAAATCTCTGGAAAATCTTTGTCCTTGGGTTAAAAACCAGTATGCAGCACTCCCCACACCAATCAATAACCCAGCAACCGAGAGCGTCAACACCAGAGATGGTTTCTTTTTTTTCTTCATGGGAACAGACACAACAGGCAGTGCCATTGACACCTCTACGTCATACTTGCAAACTCATTATTTGCTGGATTTGTTTATGCAAAAGCGTTGCGTTTATAGCTAGTTAACCTTTTTAACATGCTTTATTAAATTTTGCAGGTCACTTTCTATCATGGCTTCCTTTGCCAGTAATTCCCTGGCAGATGAATCCATCACTTCAAGCAATCTGAGAATATAACTAACTTGAGAAAGCTGCAAGTCGTCAGTAACCTGTATTGCCTTCTGTTGACAAAACTTATATTTGTTGTATTTAATTTGTCAAATTTCAAGTCATGAACTTCTAGACTTGAGCATTGATAAGCAATTTTCACAGTTACATACTATATTTAATCATCCTCTTTCTGCCACTACATTTTTTGTATGTAAAACAGCAGTTGTGATTTTTAGGATGTGCGATCGCAATTTTTTTCAGAGCGAGCAAAAATCAAAATAATTTGCAATGTATCAAGATTTTCGGCTTAAATAATGCTTATATGGCGATATTTGCATCTGAGATCTAAAAATAACCCACTCAACCAGTTACATATTAAGTTTTGTGGAATATTTTAATTCTTTTCCATAATCTAGGTAAATCTAAAACCTAATTCGATTTCTGGATTTTCTCCTTATCTCCACGCCAGTTCTCTCAAGCAGAGCCGCCCATGAGACTGGCTCCGCAACACACTGCTTCCCCTGTTCTCACTACTAAACCTTTCCATTAGTGGAACTCAGCTGCATCGGTCCTAAATATTTGGTTAAATAAGGCGAGAAAACTTCATAAATCAGAGTTAAGGGCTGTCCGTGATGCCAAAACAGATAGTGACGACCCCAAAAAGGCCCAGGCACTTCAAAACCTGACTGGAGCGCAGCTGAGTAACCGTGGTAAATTCCTCGCACATCCCGATACAACTCGGTGCGGAGACGCGCTAAACTCGCCCAAATTGGCAATGAACGATTTTGCAAGTACTCATCTACATGACTAGCTTCCCACCAGGAAGTAGCATAAGCCAATCGCTGACCAGAGGCGGTACGCAGCCACACCTGTCGTCGCAATCGCGGCCCTGGTACAGCTTGAATCAGGTCGGGGGCAGCATCTGAGTCCATGCCAATCAATGACATGTCAATCACGTCTACTTCTGTAGGCTCGCCTGTAAGCAACTCTAAGTGCCTTGTCGGCGAACCGTCACCCAAAAGCAGCATTTGCCAAGTCGGTGCTAGATGAGTGTGAGGCAAACTCTGTTGAATTACTTCCTCACCACCTTGCCAAATCGGAGTCAGACGATGCCACGCTGCTGGCAGTGTTGAGTTTTCTTTGGGAGTAAAAGTTGCAGTCAATGTTCTTTACAAAAGTTCACCTATCTCTATAAAAGCACAAAAACCATGCTTCCTATTGGAAGAAGGAGATAGGCTGATTAGGAAATGGTGAGAAATCCTAACTCTTGCACAGACACGATTAATCGCGTCTCTAAAAAATGCGGATGGCGAGACTCGAACTCGCAAGGCAAAGCCACACGCCCCTCAAACGTGCGCGTATACCAATTCCGCCACATCCGCATGAGTTGTCTAATAGAAAATATTAGCACAAAAAAGTAAATATAGTAAGGTAATATTTGATTTTCCAAAATTTACCAAAAATTTAAGTCTTACTATTCACAAATTTCCCGAAGTATGTATATCAGACTGACAGAAATGTAGTAGGTCTACAAGTGATATTAAAAGAGGTGTAGCTACTGTGGTAGGACTTACCCTCTTAAAAAAAAATCAATGGTTTGGGCAAGGGGTGTATGGATGTGAATGTTTAGGGGTGTAAAGGAGGACAACATTTAAGAATCTCCTGTCATAATTTGAGATAAAGCGAAAGCGTTGTTGCAAATGGGATCGGAGACAATGTCAATCTACTGGTACTAATATCGAAGCTAGAAAATGAAGTTTGACAAAATATTAATTGCCAATCGGGGAGAAATCGCCCTTCGCATTCTTCGCGCCTGTGAAGAAATGGGAATTGCGACAGTTGCGGTTCACTCCACCGTTGACCGTAATGCTCTCCACGTCCAACTTGCCGATGAAGCAGTTTGCATTGGCGAACCTGCTAGCGGTAAAAGTTATTTGAATATTCCCAATATTATTGCTGCCGCACTAACACGTAATGCTAGCGCCATTCATCCAGGTTATGGCTTTTTGGCAGAAAATGCTCGATTTGCAGAAATTTGTGCCGACCATCACATTGCCTTTATTGGTCCAACTCCAGAAGCCATCAGGCTCATGGGGGATAAATCCACTGCTAAAGAAACCATGCAAAAAGCTGGTGTACCGACTGTACCAGGTAGTGATGGGTTGGTAGAATCCGAGCAAGAAGGACTGACACTAGCCAAAGATATCGGTTATCCAGTGATGATTAAAGCCACAGCTGGTGGTGGTGGACGAGGTATGCGTTTGGTGCGCGATGAAAGCGAATTTGTCAAACTCTTCTTGGCTGCCCAAGGGGAAGCAGGAGCAGCTTTTGGCAATTCAGGCGTTTACATAGAAAAATTTATTGAACGTCCGCGCCACATTGAATTTCAAGTTTTGGCTGATAACTATGGCAACGTTATCCATTTAGGCGAACGAGATTGCTCCATTCAGCGCCGCAATCAAAAGTTACTAGAAGAAGCTCCTAGCCCTGCTCTAGATTTCGATCTGCGAGAAAAAATGGGACAAGCTGCTGTCAAAGCTGCTCAGTTCATTAACTACACTGGGGCAGGTACTATCGAATTTCTCCTCGATAAATCCGGTAAATTCTACTTTATGGAAATGAACACCCGGATTCAAGTAGAGCATCCCGTAACAGAGATGATTACTGGGTTGGACTTGGTTGCTGAACAAATCCGAATTGCTCAAGGGGAAAGACTCAAACTTACCCAAGACCAAGTAGTATTTCGGGGTCACGCTATTGAATGCCGCATCAATGCCGAAGACCCCGACCATGACTTTCGCCCTGCGCCTGGACGTATCAGTGGCTATCTACCTCCTGGTGGTCCTGGTGTGCGAATTGATTCCCACGTTTACACCGATTACCAAATTCCTCCCTACTACGACTCCTTGATTGGCAAGTTAATTGTTTGGGGACCAGACCGCCCTACTGCGATTAATAGGATGAAACGTGCGTTGCGAGAGTGTGCCGTCACCGGGCTACCTACCACAATTGGATTTCATCAAAAAATTATGGAAAGTCCGCAGTTTTTGCAAGGTAATGTCTACACCAATTTTGTGCAGGAGATGAATATCTAAGGGACTGGGGACTGGGGACAGACCAATTAAAAATTTTTAATTTTACATTTTTAATTCTCTATGCCCAATCCCCAATCCTTAACTCACTCTAGACAGCATAGTAAGTAATCCTTGCTGACCTAGGAGAATTTCTCGCACCAGACTAAAGATTCCGACCCAAATAATCGGGGTAATATCTACTCCACCTATGGGTGGCACTAGCTTTCGCAACGGCACTAAAAAGGGTTCAGTGGGCCAAGCTATTAAGTTAAAGGGCAAACGATTCAGGTCTACTTGCGGATACCAAGTAAGAATAATGCGGAAAATAAACAAAAAAATCATCAGTCCTAAAATAGGACCGAGAATCCAAACAGTTAGGTTAACACCAGTCATCGGTTTGAACTACCATCTAGGAACAAAGAAAACGCTTGGATGAAAGCCAGAAAATTTGCAGTTGTGTAAAGCACTCTCTCTATATTTTATTTCAATCCTCGATCGGGATTAATACAAAACTACTTTCGCCCCGCATGATTGAATATATACTCCTTGCTGCGGAGCGTTGTTTTTTATTCAAGTGCAAACTGCCATAACCACAAGCTGTCATCAGCTCGCTTGGATAGAGAAGCTAGCCTGAAGCTGTTAACTCAAGGTTTTGTGTAGAGAGTTACCAAGTGTGGTAGCTCATGGCCAAAGCTCGATCGAGGAAGTGATACACCATATTAGAATTATGATGAAGTGTGTAAAAAAAGGTATTGAACTATGACACCTGCTTTAGCAAATTTTCTTTGGAGTCTGTTTTGGGGTGCGTTGATTGTCGTGGTACCTGCTACAGTTGGTTTAATTTTCATTAGCCAAAAAGATAAAATCCAGCGTTCATAATGCTTGAAGAGTCAGTTCGACTCTTACAAGTAATTGTCTGTCAGCGAACTACCTCATTGCAGCGATCGCAAAAAATCTTCCCAGCGAGGACGAGGTATACTGAGCTGACAGACACAAACTTTTTTAGTTTTCGGCGAACAGCTTTAGAAGCTCTCTTTGCCAGATGCTTTGAAGCTTCAACATAATATTGTGACTGATTAGAGTAGTGATTTTAATTGTGACTCGCTAACATAGATTTGATATTGGGAAAAGAACAATGATAAATTTTGGGCTGAACTCAGTCAGTGTTCTGGCTCAGGTCAATTTTGGGGCAAACTCAGCCAGTATTCTAGGAATTTTCCTGGCTGTGGCTGGGGCAGCGCTGTATTTTCTCCGCACTGTGCGTCCAGAATTGTCAAGAGATCAAGATATCTTTTTTGCAGCGGTGGGCTTACTCTGCGGCTTCATTCTCATTTTCCAAGGGTGGCGATTAGACCCGATTTTGCAATTTGGTCAGCTACTTTTAGTTGGTGCAACTGTGTTTTTTGCGGTTGAAAGTATTCGTCTGCGAGGTATAGCTACCCAACAAGCCAAGCGTAATACTCCGATTGTCGACTCAGACCGAGAGGTGAGCGATCGCTATAGCTACACAGATCGCAGGAAATATCAGGCTGAGATGGATGCAGATTTAGAACCACTGCCTTATGAGGAGGATGAACGCCCAGCGCGCCGCCGAATTCCAGGAAGCCGAGAAGAACGCTCATCTCGTGATGACTACTATGAGGAGCAACCTCCCCGTCGTTCAGAACGCCGCAACAGCAATGAAAGACAGGAATCAGGGGATAGAGGTCGTCGCCGTAGTTCTGCACGTCCAGTCAGTCGTACCTCTGACAGGTATGAAGAAGATTGGGGTTCTTCCTCCACCAAGGAAGTTGATGATTGGGAAAGTTCCAGCGGCGAGGTGAGAAAACCTTCTCGTCGTAGTAGTAATGGATCTATCCGCCCAGAAAGCCGTGATGAGGATATTCCTTCCAGACCTAAAAGACGGCGTTCACCTGCTGACTCAGCCGCTCGAAGAGAGCGCGAAGATGATGAGGCAATACCAACCGACTATGTACCCTACAACCCCATTGAAAGACCAGAAGGGGAACCAGACAATTCCACTAATTTTGATGATGTTTAAAGCACCTCATACCAATTTTGGATTTTAAATTTTGGATTTTGGATTAAAAGGCTTTACCATAAAACTGTTCCAAAATTCCCAAGCAATACTACTTATCCAATTTGGTATCAGTTAGATGTAAGCTTAGAGGCGATAAAAAATACTAAACAGATGAGGTGAAAAAACTTACGCCTAGATTTTGGCTCCAAAGACCGATTCATTGGAGCCTAGTTTTTAGCTTTACAAGTTTGCTTGCATCTTGTGGTTCTGACAATATTCCTATTGGGCCTACTTCCCTCAACAGTCGCTACACTGAGGAGCAACCTGCATTGAGTGGAAATGGGCGCTTTTTAGCGTTTATTTCCAATCGTAATGGTAGTCACCAATTGCTGGTTTACGATTTGACAGAGCAACGGTTTGTTCGCACACTAGGCTTAAATCGACCAGAGACAATTGCTGAAAGTCCTAGTTTGAGTTACACCGGGCGTTATATTGCTTATATAACTAGCGACCAAGGTAGACCAGTGGTGGCGCTTTACGATCGCGCTACCCAGCAGTCACAAATCCTCACTCCCACCTATCGCGGCTGGGTGAGAAATCCTGGTATCAGCCCAAATGGACGTTATGTTGTCTTTGAAACAGCTAGCCGTGGTCAGTGGGATATTGAAGTACTAGACCGGGGGCCAAATTTAGAGTTAGATATTCCCAATGGTGCAACTGTAGATGCGCCTCCTAATTAGGCAGGGGAGGCAGGGGGCAGAGGGGCAGGCGAGATGAGGGAGATGAGGGAGATGAGGGAGCAGGGGAAGCAGGGGGAGCAGGAGAGAAATAACTCTTCACTCCTAACTCAGCACTCCGCGAGAAGTTACAAGGAGGAGCCAGTCTGTTGCGGGGGTTCCCCCCGTTAAAGGAACTGGCGTGGTTTCCCTCCGGGCAAACTTTGGTGACTCGGCACTCTTTACTACTGACAACTGACCACTGACTACTGACTAATGACTAATCGCATTATTTTTATACCTGTATTTGTATGCTTAGGGTTATTGACTGGCTGTTTTGGCTATCCTCGCCTAGTGAGTTATCCCTTCGATCCGGGGGGTCGGAGTATCAATAGTCTAGCTTCAGAACTAAATCCTCAAATTTCTGGGAGATATATTGTTTTTACTAGCGATCGCCGGGGCAGCCAAGATGTTTATATGTTTGATACGCTGACTCGCAATTTAGTTGATTTACCGGGTTTAAATTCCCTGGATACGATCGCTTCTCATCCTAGTGTTTCCGAGGATGGTCGTTATATTGTATTTGCTGCTAGTCGTCAGGGGCGATCGGCTATTTTTCTCTATGACCGAGAAACACGCCAATCACGGAGTTTGACTAATAACCTGCAAGCAGAAGTCCGTAACCCCGCCATTAGCGCCGATGGTAGTACGATTGCATTTGAGTCCAGTAACAACGGGCAGTGGGATACTTTAGTCTATAACCGTTCTGGACAACCGTTGAATATACCGCAAGACCCTAGATGAAGGGCTTGGGGATTGGGTACCGGGGATTGGGTATTAGGTATTAGAAAGAAAAACTAATTTGGTGAAGTAAATTCCTTCCCAATCCCCAGTCCCTAGTCCCCAGTCCCCAGTCCCTCTTGTTGCACAGATTCGATGAGCGATCGCACTTGTTGTGTCCCTTGGGAAGGTTCAAAGGATAAGGGGAATTTGCCCCGACATAACATCCGCAATCCTAGGGGTGCAATACTCAGTAATCCTTTGAGGTCTTTAAAGTAGTTACCAACTACTTGTAAACCAAATTGCCGTTCATCAATCCAGCCACCTTCTTTAACTAAATCTACTAAAACTTTCCGGTGACGAATTGAGCGAGTGTCACTGACTTGTTCGTGTGCAAGGATTTCTTGTTTAATTTTCGTAATTTGCTCTAGTGGTGCGACATCCATGGGACAAACTGAGTCGCAGTACAAACAACGGGTACAGCCCCAAACTCCTTTCGTACCTTCGTTGTAGCTTGCTAGGCGATTTTCTGTTTCACTATCACGCGAGTCTGCAACCATGCGGTAGGCTTTGGCCAGGGCGTGAGGGCCGACAAAGTTTGGATCGACTTCACGGGCATTGCATTCAGAGTAGCAAGCGCCACACATGATGCAATTACCAGTTTGATCGAGGCGCGATCGCTCTTGTGGTGTTTGCAAAAACTCCCTTTCTGGTATTTGTCGCGCTGCGGTACTTACATAAGGAGCTACTGCCTCTAAATTATTCCAGAAACTGCTCATATTTACGACTAAATCTTTAATCACGGGCATATTGCCTAGAGGAGCCACTGTGATTTCTGGAATAGAATTTGCTTTATTTTCTGGTGTCGGAATCTTTTGTAATCTAGCAAGTTCACTGCCAACATTTTCCTTACAAGCTAGAGCTGAACGTCCATTGATTCGCATAGCACAGCTACCACAAATTGTATTGCGACAATTTTTGCGAAACGCCAGTGTGCCATCTTGCTCCCACTTAATCCGATTCAGACAGTCCAGGATTGTATTGCCAGATTCCACCTCTATAAGGTAAGTTTGCACTACAGGAGCGGAATTTTGTTGCTGCCGAATAATTTTAAAAACAACTTCCATTCTTACCAACCAAAGTTTTAAAATTGTTTCACCAGCCTTAGAAATCATGAGTCAAGGCAGGTAGTTGCAAAAAGTTAACTGTACTCTTGTTGCCCTTAATTCAAAGCGAAGTGTTAAGAGACTGACGATCCAAGAGCGACTGATTCTAGTTTAAGGATAACCATTAAAATTTTAGTTGTATTAGCACCGCAGGCAAGATTTGTGTTAAGTTCTAAGTCCGACCGCAAAAAAAGTAATTGTAGCTTCACATTTAATTTACCTGTTGGGAAGTGCAAGGGAAAGGGGATTTGTCTAGAGAAAGACTTTTGTTTATCCCCCTGATAGCTAAAATATCCCAAATCAATCTACTTTCGCTTCTCAATACTTCTTCATGCCAATAACCGATTAAAGCCACTGGTTGAAAAAATCCCTTCATTTGTCACGAAGTGGGAATTATTTGGTTATATAGAAGTGTTAAAGCGGATAACGAACATCTAGTAGTGGCAATAAAGCACTTGCTAGATTTGGGTAAATATATTCTTCCCGCAGACAGAAGTACAAAATAGCTAGCTGCTTTTTGTCTGGTGACAATAAACCACCAGAGAAATCTCATAGCTTTTTGTCTCGTCTAAATCAAGCAAATCAAAGGATGTAACTCACTCGTCAAAACTGCTCGTCTAAATTTAGATTAATTTTTATAAAAGCCATGCTGCTCTACTCACTACTGTAATAAAGAGGGAGGAAAATCCTCACTGCTTTTTACCACCTCAAGCTAGAAGATTTAGATAAAACTTTACCAGCAATTTAAATTCAAAATTTAACAACTATTTTGCTATTATTAGTCCATGCTAGTATTTAATATAAAATTACGAAGTCACAAAACCAAAATCATTAGCCGTATAAGCGCGGCTACTACTGCTTTGTTACTTCGTAATGTTGAGACATGAAAATTCTTGTCTCTACAGGTAGGACAAAAGGGTGTATGTCCAAAAGACCATATTCAAATACTATGCTGTCCTAAGCTTGAGAGTAAGAGTGAGGAAAACCTTACAACTCAAGGGCAATAAAGGCAAGCGATGAACGTGGAAAGCCTGCAATATATAGGGTCTACAACTTATTTGTAGTAGAACCCTGCCAATATGTAAAGGTGGCTGAAAGTTACACCGCTACAGTATCGCCAAAAGAGAAAATAATTTGATTTCCGATGGCGAATGATGGTTAAAAGTGGCGTAAAATCACCGAAATTAATACCTGTGACACCATGACTTCCAATCTATTGTGGGCAACCATAATAGCGGTACTTTGGTTTTATATAAGCAGGAATTCACCCCTCACCCTAGGGTCACCAGTAGCTCTATGCAGATGCTAAAAAGTCAAATACTGGCATAAAACGACATTGTTTATCAGTTTGGAGAGAGTAAGGAAAAATTGAGCGTAATGACTGAAACCGCAACCGCACCATTAACTGGAAAAGCACTGCTAGCTAAAGTAAAAGAACTTTCCACTTTACCACGCCGAGAAAGAGCCAAGCAGTGCGGCTATTACACGGTTACTAAGAATAATCAGGTTCGCGTTAATCTCACAGATTTTTATGATGCATTGCTATCGGCAAGAGGAATTCCTCTTAGTCCAGAAGCACCTAAAGATGGTCGTGGTCGTGAACCGACATATCGGGTTAGCGTCCATCAAAACGGTCAGATTGTGATAGGTGCTACCTACACTAAAGCTATGGGCTTAAAACCTGGAGATGAGTTTGAAATTAGGTTGGGATATAAGCATATTCACCTGATTCAACTCGGTGAAACTGATAAAAAAGCAACTCTAGAAGATGTAGACTCTGATGAGTCAGACGAAGACTTTGAAGAGGAAGAATAAATTTACTGATGGTAGGGATAAATTAAAGGTGAAGTCCAATAACTTGTCTCTACCCTCACAGCAAACTGTCAGCCATGTCTTGAGAATTTTGTTTCAGTAAAAAATACGATTAGACCCCTTGCAAAAGTCCCTAACTTTAGTAGAGTCTTGATTAAAAAGCAAGAAATCTATTGTTCAAGGAATCTATCGTGTTTTTTTTGTTTATTTTGATAAATTTTTTTGAGCCATCAGTCAACTCCTTACTGGCATTTATGAAAGATGCATCAGTACTAGTTGTTGTGATGGCATTTTTTATTTGCTGGCTAGGGTGCTGGTTACCAGTAGCAGTAGTATCAGCGATCGCACTTAATTTCCAAACTACTAAATCTTTGCAGCCAGAGCAAAAGTTACCCTTAATGGTGTCACTTTACCTAATAGCTCCCCTAGTTCTCTGGGGAGTTATGAGATTTACTAATAAATCTTTTTCAGATTACGGCTTATTAGTGAATATTTCCCTGCTGGGTTCTTTAGCATTCGGCTTTGGGTTGGGAGTGCTGAGTTTAGCTATTATATTTAGCTGTCAATTTCTTTTGGGTTGGTGTATTTGGCAAAAATCGAATATCAAGTTAATACCACCCATATTTTTACCGATTTTATTAATAGCATTGTTAGTGGGGGGCATAGAAGAGTTAGTTTTTCGCGGGTTCCTTTTGACTGAATTAGAGCGCGATTACCCATTTTGGCTAGCAGCAGCAATTTCTAGCTTAATTTTTGCGGTTCTACACTTGGTTTGGGAACAACGCGAAACCATACCGCAACTTTTCGGATTGTGGCTGATGGGAATGATGCTGGTGTTAGCAAGGGTTGCAGATGGTGGCAACTTAGGTATAGCTTGGGGACTACACGCGGCATTGGTATGGGCGATCGCTACCATAGACACAGCAGAACTAATCACTTACACAGGAAAAGTCTCGGAGTGGTTCACTGGTAAAAACAAAAAACCCCTAGCTGGGGTAGCGGGAATTGTTTGTGTACTAGGAACTAGCTTGATTCTCTGGTTATTTACTAGGTAACCTGAGTTCGGGATAAGGAAAGGGACAGGTAGTAAGCTGAAAATAGCGTTAAATCCAGCAACCTGCCCTATGTTCAGTTTAGATGCTTTGTTTTGCCATGTAGATGATTTCTGTAAAGCATTTGAAACCCAATGGTACAAAAAGCTATTAAG
>NZ_JAVRBR020000106.1:0-48221 GCF_034531165.2 Dendronalium sp. ChiSLP03b
GATATTTTGAGTCTCGGCGTTTTTTTGTACCTTTTTTGCCGATTTTCAATTCATCTTAGCGAGCCCAATACCTACCTAGTTTCTCATGGTTCATATCTAGCAAGGTTTTTGGCTTTTTTTAACCGTCGAACTCACGTTAAAGTATTCTTCCATCCGCATTCATAGTTCCATTGTTTATGCTTAGAAAAATCAACCGAACTATCTTCCTGTACCTCAGTTTCAATTTTACGAGATTGATTTAAGCCTAAAAATGCTGGAGAATTTAAACTAATCATTGTGTTCTGTGGGTTACTAATTCTGTGCAGACTTACATAGACCCATATAACTGAATGCAAATCAAGCCGACTGAGCGTCTCTTAAATATGGCGATCGCGGCACTAATTTACCATAGTCTTTGCTGGTCTCAAAGACAAATCTCGCGCGATCGCTGTTTTAGATAGTTTAGCTTCCTTGAGGGAGATGGGCAAATTAATTTATTTTCCCCTGCTCTCCACCTCTTTTCCAGTTCTTAGGCAACTACAAAATTCACTAACTTCCCAGGTACTACAATCACCTTTTTAATCTCTTTGCCTTCAATGTAACGCTGGGCAACTTCTGACTCGCGGGCAAACTTTTCCTGCGCTGCTTTATCTGCTTGCGCTGGTACTTGAATTGCGCCGCGAGTTTTGCCCATAATTTGAATCACCAAAGTGATTTCATCAGCTACCAAAGCAGCAGAGTCAAAAACCGGCCAAGTTTGAATGTGAACGGAATCGCTATTACCCATTAAATGCCACAATTCATCAGCAATGTGCGGGGCAAAAGGTGCCAGCAACACCACCAAAGTCTCAATACCTTCTGCATAAATTGGTGAATCTCTGCAGCTGGCATCTGTTAAGGCATTACTCAACTTCATCAATTCAGAAACAGCTGTGTTGAATTGATATTCGTCTTCTACATCTTCTGAAACTGCTTTGATAGCAGTGTGTATTGCTCGCCGTAAGTCCTTTTCAGACTTAGTTAAATTGGAATTGGTATTTTCACGGGATACCCCAGAGGTAATGTAATCCGTAACCAATCGCCACACCCGATTTAAAAAGCGGAACTGTCCTTCCACATCAGCTTCATCCCATTCCAAGTCTTTTTCTGGCGGCGCTTTGAATAAAATGAACATACGAGCTGTGTCTACACCATATTTGGCAATTACATCTTCCGGGGCGACACCGTTGCCTTTTGACTTGGACATGGTAGCGTAAACAAGTTGCAGTGGTTCACCTGTTTTAGGATCTCGCGGATCGGCAGAATCTACAAGATTAAAGGGAACCCATTTATCTTTGTCACTTTTTTGAGGATTTACATAAGTTAAACCCTGTACCATGCCTTGAGTTAACAGACGTTGGAAAGGTTCGTCAAAGTTCAATAAGCCTCTATCCCGCAGTACTTTGGTAAAAAATCGCGAATACAACAAATGCAAAATCGCGTGTTCAATTCCACCTACATACTGATCTACTGGCATCAAGTCATTGGTTTTCCTGGAATCAAAAACCTGCTGTTCGTTCTGAGCATCCGTAAACCGCAAGAAATACCACGAGGAATCAATAAAAGTATCCATCGTGTCGGTTTCCCGTTTGGCTGGTGTACCACAAGTTGGACAAGGCACATTCACCCAGCTTTCCAACTGAGTCAATGGCGAACCGCCGCGTCCGGTAAATTCTACTTCTTCGGGCAACTGCACTGGCAAATCTTTGTCAGGAACTGGCACTATACCACAACTGGGACAGTGAATCACTGGAATGGGCGCGCCCCAATAACGTTGACGGGAAATCAACCAATCCCGCAAGCGATATTGTATGCGTTCTTTGCCAAATCCTTGTTCTTCGGCATATTTAACTATTGCTTGCTTGGCATCTGTAGAAGTCATGCCACTGAACTGGCCAGAATTAATTAAAATTCCTGGGTCAGTGTATGCACTGTCATAATCAATCATGATTAACGGTGGATCTTCTTGCTGAAAATCCACATTGGCAACTGCCTCCGGTTCTACGATGACAAATTCAATCGGCAAGTTATAGTTATTGGCAAACTTAAAATCCCGGACATCGTGTGCCGGTACACCCATTACTGCCCCAGTACCATACTCATACAGTACATAGTCAGCAATCCAGATGGGTACTTCTTCCCCTGTAAACGGATTGATTGCCTTACCACCAGTCGGAATGCCTCGCTTGGGTTTGTCTTCAGCAGTACGTTCTAACTCGCTTTGATTGGCAACTTCTTGAATAAAAGCTTCTACTGCCGCTTTTTGTTGTTTTGTGGTGACGCGCTTTGTTAAGGGATGTTCTGGTGCTAATACCAAGTAGCTGACACCATAAACGGTATCGGGGCGTGTGGTATATACGCCGATTTTTTCACTTAACCCAATAAGGGGAAATTCTAAGTAAGCACCTGTAGATTTACCAATCCAGTTGGCCTGCATTAATTTGACGCGTTCCGGCCAACCTGTTAACTTATCTAAGTCCTTGAGCAATTCTTCAGCGTAGTCAGTAATCTTCAAAAACCACTGACGCAACAATTTACGCTCAACTATAGCCCCACTGCGCCAAGAACGTCCATCGATAACTTGCTCGTTTGCCAGTACAGTTTGGTCAACAGGATCCCAGTTGACTGCGGCTTCTTTTTGGTAAGCTAAACCCGCTTGCAAAAACTGTAAGAAAATCCATTGCGTCCACTTGTAATAATCTGGCGAACAGGTGGCAACTTCGCTGTCCCAATCAATGGATAAACCAAGACGCTGTAATTGCTGCCGCATTTGGGCAATATTCTGATAAGTCCACTTAGCAGGTGGTACTCCTCGGTCAATGGCAGCGTTTTCTGCTGGTAAGCCAAAGGCATCCCAACCCATAGGATGCAGTACTCGATAGCCTTGCATTCGCTTGAGGCGAGCAATCACATCGGTAATCGTATAATTACGGACGTGACCCATGTGTAGGCTGCCCGATGGATAGGGGAACATGGATAAAGCGTAGAATTTTGGCTTATTGCTATTTGTAGGTGTTTTATCGAAGCCTTGTTCTGTCCATGTTTTTTGCCATTTTTCCTCAATTGCTGCTGGGTTATATCGGGAATCCACCGAGAAGTCTCCTACTGGGTCTGTAATCGTGTCTGCCTCCATATTGTAGATTATGGAAGGCAAAGGAATAAGTTGGTTCAAAAGAGGATGACTGAATCAAAAGCAAAATTTCCTGATTTAGTGCGAGTCTTTGTTTACGGCACGCTTAAACCAGGTGAAGCTAATTATGATAAATACTGCGCTAGCAAGGCAGTTAATGCCCAAAGATCTGTTGCCATGGGCGAATTATTTTCTCTGCCAATGGGCTTCCCAGCCATGACTGTTGGAGAATACTTCGTCCACGGTTATCTACTCGTTTTTGCCGACCCAAGGATCTTAGATGTTCTGGACGAACTGGAAGATTACCAACCGACTAGACAAATATCAGAAAACCTCTATATTCGCCAGGACTTGGAAATATACAGCCTACAGGGCTTATCCCTTGGTTGCGCTTGGGTTTACTTAATGACTCCGGAGCGAGTTTCCTATTTAAAAGGTGTTCCACAACCTGACGGCTGGTGGAGTGGTTGTGGTTTAACTGCAAAGCTACGAAATGTAATTTAACAACCTGCTTGGCGATTAATTAATGTCTTGTTCGACTTCCCTTGGTCGAGGCTGTTCCAGAACTGCTGGCTTTTCTGGAGAAACTACTGCCGCCTTGGGAATTTCAATTACTGGGTTATTTAGAGCTACCATCAGTGGTGAGACTGGTGGAGTTACAGGTGTTGTGGTAGCTTGTGTTGATTCTACTTTTGGTTTTTGCGCCAGTTGCAGCTTGGATTCGCCGCTTGGTAGCAAGCCAGATACTGTGCCGATAACACAAGCAGCGAGCGCTGCACCGCCAAATACCCACACAAACCGGGAACGGCGACGCAAACGCGCCAATACTTGCTGTGCTGTTACTTCTGGTGGCTGTTGGGCTGCTGGCACTGGGAGAGTTTTCAAGCCTTGCCGTAGCTTTAACAACCGGGCATACAAACATTGAACGTCTGTATCGTTTGCCAGCCATTCTTCTACTTGCCTGCTTTCGGCAGCTGTAACTTCACCATCGAGATAAGCACTCAATAACTCGAAGCGATCGCGCTTCACCATATCTATAGCACCCGTTGAATCATTGGTATGCTGGCCCATCCCATCTGACACTCTATAAAATTGCAAGGGGGAACGATCGGGAAATCGAGAATCAGTAGTCATCTTAGCATTATTACCAATTCATATACGGGTAAACGCAACGAGTAATTCTGAGAAATTCATCAATTTTATTCCTAATGGCGTAGTCTTATACATTTCATCATCTTGCTTAATTAATGTTTAAATTCTGCCATTAGGCAGAGGCAAGATCCTGTCAATCTAGGTGTCGAGATAATTTTGCAACTGAGCTTGCAATCTGGATCTCGCTCTGGCTATTCTCGACTTCACTGTTCCCAAAGAAACTCCAGTAATCTCGGCAATTTCTTCATATGCCATACCTTCGATTTCCCTAAGGACAATAGTAGTGCGAAATACTTCTGGTAAATCCGCGATCGCCTCTCTCAATTGCTCGTAAAACTCTCTAGTTGTCAGTTCTTCCTCTGGGCCTGGAGTATCTCCAGCAATTTCCCAATCCATCTCGCCATCGTCTACCGAACGGGGAGCATCCAGTGATAGAGGACTGACAACCCGCTTACGTTTCCGCAACTCATCGTAAAACAAGTTGGTGGCAATACGGCTTAACCAGCCCCTAAACTTAGCTGGTTCTTGTAATCGGTTGATATTCCGATACACTCGAATCCAAACTTCTTGAGCCAAATCGGCTCTGTCAGGCCAATCTGGAGCTAGGTGGTACAAAACTCTATCAACTTGGGACTGATAGCGGCGCAATAGCTCTGCAAACGCAGCACGATCGGGACGCAACCCTACTTGACAGCGCAAAATTAGATCGTGATTAGAGAGTTTGTCAACTTGCACCGATGCTTCTGGATACCTTGCATCAAATGTTGACCAGGATACAGTAATCGATTGACTCATAGATCGTACTGGCTGTAAATCATCCCTATCTATTAGACATGCTAATTGACACGATGTTCCTGCGTCAGGGACGGATTTATGACTGGAACACTAAGGTATATAAGTTTAGGCATGTTCTTCATTGCAAAAAGAGCCAAGTTTTTCTACTAGCAATTGTATAGTTACCTTTTCAGCCATTATTTATCACCTAACAATGTACAGCAATCTTACGTATAATTGTGCAACTAAGGTCATCTGACCACCTACGATTGACAAAAGTTGAGATGTATGTTTTATTACTCCAACAGATGAAAGATATAGCTATCAGTTATGGAGTGGGTTTTTGCTCCTGTAGCAGTTTACCCTTTGTTGTGCACAAGTGTCCGTTAGGGTTCCCTCGTTGTGGCAACTGTCGTCCTCGTGCCTTCTGACAACTGAACATATAGGAGAAAAGGACAATTTCATGCCTCAACCTTTACTTTGTTCCCAACTTTTGCAGGAAGCCTAATGAGAACTAGGGTTACTTGCAGGAGTCGTCAAAAAAGCTCAGTCTTACGGCAGACAAAAAACCAATTTTTAAGCTTATATTTTGAATACTAAATTAGTGTTTTAAAAGCCGCTTAACTGCCTGAAATTAGGGTAAGATACCTCTTGTTGTCAATGCTGTGGAAACATTTAGGGGTCTGATACCACACTGGAATAAGTAGTATAGAAATTAAAGTAATAGCCTTATGGTAAAGACTTTTAATCCAAAACCAAAAATTGGTATGACGCCTAGATACAATTTCAGAGTTTTTTATTTAGACAACTGTAGTCACTAGAATATTATTTTTCCGGTCTTGTTACTAAAATTGTTGTTGATGTTTCTGTATGCTGCTGGTAAATAGCACCAGTCTTTGTTCGATCGGGTACGCGGACTTGAAAAAAGAAATTGAGAGAAAATGTAATCGTGACTGCTAACAATAGTTTTTCAAACATGGTCTTTATCCCACCCACACCATTAATGATTGATTGCTGCACTTGGAGAGTGCTAGCAATAAATGAAGTTCTTGTTAAAGAATTTTGCTTGACGAGATGTCCGTATAGCCCTAGTTTGCCCAAGAGTATTGGAAGAGTTATAAGAGAACAGATAAGAATTGATAAATTCTTGATAATGAAATTATGAGCGCATCCAATAAGTTATTTGGATATGTCAGGGATAAACAATAGGCTATGGCAATGGTAAGAAATGAATCTGTAGCGCGTATAGTAATGTTTCTCTGTTTTGGTACAGCCATCTTATCGCTGGCTGTCCATTGGCGCATCACTTCAACGCAACGGCAGTTTGAAAAGCCAGTTTCTACTAAAGGAAACCGCCCAGCCAGCTTCCAAGGAAAATTTCCTGGGGGTATAGAGGAAACTGCTTTTGGTGCATCTACACCCCCTAATGAAGCCACTTTAGGGAAAGCTGCCCAGAGAAATCTTATATTAAAATCTTCTGCCGTCAAGTCTAATAATACGTCGGTTACAGTGAGCCAAAATGTAGCTGAAACAACTGATGTACCCAGAATGCGGCTAGCAGCTCCAGGGCAACAGCAGAATCGAAATACTGAACAGCCCAAGTTGCGTTTACCTTGGGCTTCAAATCCACAAAAATCATTTAACGGGCTGGCATCTGCAAAGACGCAAGTGGTGGTAGATTTAAGCGATCGCCGCACCTATGTTTATGCAGGAGATGAGGTAATAGCCAGCTATCCAATTGCTGTAGGTAAGAAGGGTTGGGAAACACCTACAGGTTCTTTCCAAGTAAAGCACATGCAACACGATCCCATTTGGCGACATCCAATTACTGGCAAAGTATTTCCAGCTGGTACTGATAGTCCTTTGGGAGAAAGATGGATTGGTTTTTGGTCAGATGGACGCAATCAAATTGGCTTTCACGGCACACCGGATACTGAAGTAATGGGAGCTGCTGTGTCCCACGGCTGCTTACGAATGCGTAATCCTGATGTCCGCTTATTATATGAACAGGTCAAACTAGGCACAACAGTGAGGGTGCGCGATTGATTGTTAGTCAGTAGTCAACGGTCAATAGTTTATTACCTCTTGACTGTTGACTTTGGACGTTTGATTCTGGACTATTTAATATTGTGATTTTTGCTCAAAGTTGGGTGCGTAGACTTGAAGTAAGTTACTGACTTGGCGCAGAACTTCATTACCAGTATTTTTGGCTAAGACTGGTGTTCTGTTGTCATTTGGTTGGTCGAGGTTACGACCAATCGCCTCACTGACTTGCTGTGAAATTAATTCTTCAAGTTCTGCTTTGGCACGTTGGCGCTGATAGTTGGCACCTTCTTCTGTAGTAGCGTACAAGGGTGGAAGCCTATTAAGAGCATAAGCAGCAATATCTCCTACATCCAGGGAGCTTTCGCTGGTAGCCTCAATTTCTGCTACTCGCGCAATCGCCTCGGTTAGTACCAATTCTTCCATGACGTTAATAAATTGTTTGCGAGGAACCGCCACTACCTCACCTGTCAATAGCGCTCCCATCAGTCGATCCAGCGCCATGTACTCTTCAATTGAGAGTTCCGATGCGTTATCACAGATTCGCCCAACTTCTGCTTCCATTGCTGGTGTAAGATAACCATCCTGGAGAGCTTGTTCCACAATTTTTTCAATACTCATAACGCTCATCTTCTTTTAAGCCACCCAAGTAAGGTAGGGACGGTATCAGTCCAATTTATTTTGCCTAATTATCGGCGAAAAATATACAAATTATGCAAGGACGTGATTTATGCAGTCTTGACTAATCAAAGACCTTGTTTCGCCAGGGTACTGGATCGACAGATTGTCCGTTGACATAGAGACCCCAGTGCAAATGTGGACCAGTGGCAGCGCCTGTCGAACCCACTGCGCCAATTACTTGACCAGCTTTTACGGTATCGCCTTCTTTGACATTAATACGACTTAGGTGCATGAAAATGCTTGTCACTCCCTGCCCGTGGTCAATGCCAACTACGTTACCGTGAACTCGGAATCCTTGGGATACTCTGCCCACCAAAGCAACTCGCCCAGCAGCTGGAGCAGTCACGGGCGAACCCGCGGCACCAGCGTAGTCAACGCCACGATGGTAGTAGTCCTTTGCAAATGTACCATTATAGTAGCGACGTACACCATAAATTGTACTAATCCGCCCTGCATTTGGTTTCAGGAAGGGACCATTCCAATATTTTTGCGGTGTCTCTAACGCCTTAAAAGCCGCTACACGCTTGAGTTCATACTCGGTCGCATTTACCCCAGCTTTTCCTGGTGGCAACGTGATGCGTTGTACAGGAAACTTACGAGTACCGATTTTCACTGCCAAATTTTGCACTTGGCCATCACCGGAAATTTTAATTGTTCTCGTTCCGGCTTTTTCCAATGGAGTTGTAGGAACCAAAGCCCGATACTTATTGGGTGCAATTGCAAATGCAGGGTAAATTTTTTCGCCAATAGCCACTAATGGATTGCTACCATTATTGGGATTATCCAGATTAATTACCACAGATAAAGTATCCCCCAACGCAGGATTAGTCGGAACCACCTGTACTTGTAAAGCATCTACAGGCAATGCCAAGGTGACAGGGAAAGAGACAAATATGCCAATGAACAAGTTTGTTGTATGGCGATTGGGTTTCCAATCTTTGATGCCAAGACAGAGCAACTTATTTTGGAAGTTTCCAGCGCGATCCTTGGTAGTCATAGATCTATAAAACAATCTCTGAACTTCTGCTGACCAACAGACTAGCTTATGAACGCTAGTGTTTCCAAACCGAAGCAGATATTTAGGAAAACAAATACAATATATTAAGTAATATTAAGCAGTATTTGGGGAACTAAACTATACTAGCTCAAGCGATCGCTTCTTGGGGAAAATAACTTCAATAAAGTGAAAAACTTTAATGTTAGAGGGTACATTCGTAACTCATAATTAAGATATAGCGAAAAGTGGGGTATCGGAAAGACACTGCGTTGCTAGGGTTCCCCGGTTGTAGACGCGCAGAGCGCGGTTACTCTTCTCCTGATAGAGACGCTACGCGTAGCTTGCTTGCTCGCAGGGGTACGAGAACGCCTAAAGGCGAACCCGCAGGGTAGCAAATGTCGTCTTTGCCCACAAGAAGCAACTTTTCAAAACACAGAACAAGGCTTGATACAGGCGGTTTCTAAACTATCACGTTGTTTTAAAAAGTATACTTCCTTTGTTTATTTAGTATCATTCAGTGCTTAAAATATATGCTCTGATGGATGATGGACAGGCGATAAACTGTCACACTTAGAAAAAGCTTCCTACTCTCGCAGCGGGAGCATGTTTTGTATCTATGTAAAAATATGTGATGAAGTGATAGATATAGATATAACTCTTATAAGTAGAAAGGTGCAAATAAACATAACTATGTAACGAAAAGTAAACTTAGCTCAAACCTTCTTCCCTTCTGCTTTCTGCCCTCTGCCTTCTGCCTTGTCTCAACGATAAATATTCACACCGACCTAACTTATAAAAAAAAGTAAAAGGCAGGAAGTCCTACCTTGAACCCAAACAAAAGCATTTTGTAACCAAATACAAAACTAAATATCACACACAGTTATGACGGAACTATTACAAAATTACGACGAAACTGTGAAGAATTCGAGGCTGTAAAGTCAAATTAAATAGTTTTTAATTATTGTGCCTTCTTGTACTAGTCTGCCATCTTGCATATGAACAATGCGATCGGCAACGTCTAGAATTCGATGGTCGTGAGTAACCATTAGGATTGTACAGCCTTGTTCTTTGGCAAGTTTTTGCATCAAGTTAACCACGTCTCGACCTGATTGACTGTCAAGGGAGGCTGTGGGTTCATCGGCCAAAACAATTTGAGGATGGCTGACCAAAGCACGGGCGATCGCTACTCGTTGTTTTTGTCCTCCCGACAGCTGAGCGGGATAATAGTGAAAGTGATTTCCTAATCCCACCTGCTCAAGCATTTGGACTGAACGAGTTTGTATCTGTTGTTGCCCAATGTGTTGGTGCAATTCTAAACCCATTTTGACGTTCTGGAGTGCCGTCAAACTACCATGCAGGTTGTGTGCTTGGAAAATATAACCGTTACAGCGTCGTGCTTGCACTAGTTGTTCGGCATTAGCAGTGCTAAGTTCTCTTTCTAACACTTGCAAACTGCCAGATTGGGGAGAACGTAATCCACCAACTAGGGTCAAAAGAGTAGTCTTACCAGAACCAGAGGGGCCAGTCAAAATAATTATTTCACCAGTATTTATTTCCAAGTTGATGTTGAATAAAACTTGTTTGCGGAGTGTACCGTGACCGAAGTAGTGGTCGAGGTTCTGGATGGAAATAACTGTAGTCATGGGACTAGGGATTAGGGACTGGGTACTAGGTATTGGGGATTAGGGACTGGGGAAACGGAGAATATTTTTTTGATAGATTCTCCGCGTCCCCGCGTCCTCTTTTCTACCTCCATTTTTTAGAACATATCTGCGGGGTCAGCGGCTTGCAGTTTGCGGGTAGCGATCGCTCCAGAAATGGTACACATGATGATGGTTAGTACTAGCACTTGCAATCCTCGGAGGGCGGTCATATACATCGGCAAGTTTGTGGCACTGCTAGTTAGATGGTAAAGTCCCAAAGATACTATGACTCCTGGCATAAAGCCCAATATTGCCAAAATCACAGCCTCTTCAAATACCACACCTAATAGGTAGTAATTGCGATACCCCATAGCTTTAAAGGTGGCGTATTCCTTAATGTGTGCATTAACATCAGTGGAGAGAACTTGATAGACGAGAATTACACCTACTACAAAGCCCATCGATACACCTATGCTGAAAATAAACCCAATTGGAGAGTTTCGTCTCCAGAAGTCGTTCTCAAATTGAATGAATTCTTCGCGGGTAAGCACTTTGACATCATCTCTTAAGTGTGATTTCAATGCTGCTACTACACGCTTTTTATCAAAGCCAGGTTGCACCTCAATCAAACCAACACCGACGCTAGAAGCAAGTTGGCGAGGAAATAGCCGCAAAAAGTTCTGATCGCTAGTAATTAGGGTACCATCTGCGCTAAAAGATGCCCCAAGTTTAAATAATCCACTAATAATAACTGTTCGCCGTTCTACTTCCGTCTTTACAGCTTTACTTAGTTCGAGTTGGGCGATCGTCTCTTGGTAGTCTCCTCTGGCAGCACGGTCAAATAAGACGGTATCTGGTAGTTTGATTTCTGGTAATTGTTGGTTAACTTCTGGCAAGTCAAAAGCGGGCTTGTCTGGATTGAATCCAATTACTAGAATTTCTGTATCGCGACGTGTTTGGGGATTCTTCCAGATCATGTTGCTCACATACATTGCCTCTGCCGATTTCACCCCTGGTATATCCATTGCCTGATACAATCGCCGACGAGAAAATGTAGATATTCTTTGCAGGTTACGGGTTTGAGAACCGATTAAGACAATGTCTGAGCGCAAACTGCGATGTAGTCTGGTGTTACTGTCATACAGTGCTGTTTGAAAGCCCAACTGCATGAACATGAGCAGATCGGCAAAGGCAATGCCTGACAATGCTACCAACAGACGACTTTTGTCATGACTCAGTTGCAACCATCCTAGAGGTGTTCGCCGCTGTAGTTGTTTGAGTAGTCCCATTTTTATAGTGCTGAGTTAGGAGTACAGACGCGATTGATCGCGTCTGTACAAGAGTTAGGAGTTTTAGCCTCCCCTGACAAATGACAACTGCCCTTTAATCTCACAGTTCAATGACTGCCTTAACTTGCATGTTGGTTAAGTCGGCAGCTTTTTGGCTAGAAGCATCATCTAATCGGATATGGACTTCTATTACTCTGTTATCAATATTGCTGGATGGGTCAGTATTAACCACATTCTGCCGTTGCACTTGTAAACCTTTGCGTTCTACCGTTCCCTGCAATTCACTAGGTAGGACATCACTAATTACTCGTACTTGTTGCCCCGATCGCACTTTGCTGATATCACTTTCGTAGATTTCGGCTACTACATACATTTGATTGGTTTGCCCGATATCGGCAATGCCATCATTTGATACTAATTCCCCTGGATGGGTGTGAATCTCAAATACTTGGCCATCTTGAGGCGATCGCACGTAAGCTTGTTTTAAATTTGCCTCTGCCCGATTCATGGTTGCTACGGCATGGCTAACTTCTGCTTTGGCAGCTTCTACATCTACTCCTCGCACTTCCGCAATTCGATTCAGTGTGGCTGTGGCTTCTTTTAATTGTTGTTGGCTAGTTGACTGGATGCGCTGTAATTCTGCCTGTGCTGCTTGTAATTGTTTTTGAGCTGTTTCTAGAGTTAAGCGCTTGCTATCCCTTTGAGAGGCAGAGATTGCTCCTTGTTGGTACAGCACCTGATAGCGTCGATTTTCTGCTTGAGCGTTACCCACTTCCGCTTGCAATCGAGCAACATTTGCTACTTGGGCTTTAATATCTCCTTGGCGTTCTGCTGCGAGGCGGGCAATGGTTGCTTGTTGGGCTGCAATTTCTCCGGGTTTAGCACCTGCTTGTGTGCGAATCAGGTTTGCCTGCTCCACTTTTACTTGTTCCTGTGCTTCTTTTAATGCTGCTTCTAAGCGATCGCGACTGTCAAGAATTGCTATCACCTGCCCTGCTTTAATCCTATCTCCCTCCTTCACCAGCAACTGCTCTACTCGACTCCCATCAGTAGACGTGGTAGCAGATAATTTAATTACATTTCCCTTCGGCTCGAACCGTCCCAAGGCTGTTACCGTTTTTAGCTCTGGCAATACTGTTGCCGGAGATTGTGCCTTCTGATTAGAAGGTTCTTGAAATTTCAGTACCGTATAAATACTGCTTCCGATTACAGTCAAAGATACAATAATAGCTATAAAAATGCGCGGACGTAGAATCGACTGAGGAGATATTGAACGGCTTAGCTTTGAATTTTGCACAATAGCATACCTTTGAAGCAATTCCAAATTCGCTGATTTAAATGAGGGAAAAATCGAATTTTGGTAAATGTCCCGATTGAAGAGGCAGAGGGGCAGAGGGGCAGGGGAGGCAAGGGGAGATGAGGGGGATGAGGGAGTAATTTTCCTAGTCCCCAGTCCCCAGTCTCCAGTCCCCTGCCTCCTTCATTTGTATGCTTAACAAACAGAATGATCTGTAAGATACAAAACTAAACTGTATAGTTATATAATAGGATTATACTAAACTGGGTAGTTTAGTCAAGCGATCGCTCTTAACTATTGGTTGTCTGCTGACTGTGCCAGACAAGCTTTTGAGCCAGGTGTGACAGAGTAGAGAAATTCTTAAGACTATTTACAAAAAAGGATTATTTAGAAATGGCACGCCCAAAAGTTGGAGAAATAGATCGCTCAAGTTCAGCAGATAAAGTAGAAAAAATTCTGCAAGGGGCGATGCAGGAGTTTCTAGTCAATGGCTACGCTGCCACCAGTATGGATAAGGTAGCAGAGGCAGCGGGGGTTTCTAAAGCCACGGTGTACAGCCACTTTCAGGATAAAGAAGGACTCTTTAAGGCACTGATAGAGAAACTGGCAAAAAAGCGGTTTCACTCTGTTTTAGGAACGCAACCCTTGGTGGGAGAACCCTATATCGTACTGCGGCGTTTAGCAAAAACTGCACTGGATCAGATGGTCAACGACCAGGAATATCAAGCATTTGAGCGACTTTTGATTGGGGAGTCAGCGCGGTTTCCTGAGTTAGCTCAGGTTTTCATTCTCAGCATTGCTAAACCAGCTATAGAGACTATCAGTAAATATTTAGCCTCTTGTTCTGAACTCCAGATACCCGACCCAGATGCAACAGCAAGGATTTTGATTGGATCATTAGTGCATTTTGTGATGACTCAGGAGATTATGCATGGTAAAGATATTATGCCAATGGAAAGCGATCGCCTGATTGATGCTTTGACACACCTGATCGTCAACTGCGCTGATTGAATGTAACTTCTGACATTTTTATTTTGCAACCAAGCGCTATGTAAAAGCTAAAACTCTCTTATTGATAATTTATCCAAGATTCCCAAAAAACATAAATTGATAGTATTCCTAAAAAAATACGAAGCACAAGGCTGACAACCGAATCTGGTAGTTTTGGTAGTGTGCGAGTACTCATCTGAACGCCTAAAAGACCTCCACAACCTAAAATTAGACCTTGAACAAACAAAATATTTCCCTCTAATGTATGTCCTGTGCAGGCAGCTAGAGCAGTAATCACAATCACACCAAGACTAGTCTGAATTGCTACTTTAATTTCTTCTCCTAGGAGTAACATTTGTAGCGGTACCATAATCGTTCCGCCACCTAAGCCAAAGAATCCTGCTAAAATTCCTGCTGCTCCTCCAGTACCAATTTTAGAAAGTAATGGGTTAAATTCTGGCACTGTTTTCTCTGCTTGCTTTAAAACAAGTTCTTTGCGAAGCTCTATCAAATAAATATTAGTTAATAATATTATCCCGAAGGTAAAAAGGATGATGTAAGGTGGAATTTTATTAGCGAAATAGACTCCGATTCCAGTAGTTAAAAAAGCTGGAATTCCTAAATAAATTACTCGTTTAAAGTCAAAGTAACCCATCCACCAATTCTGCAAACTTCCAGAAAGTGAAGTAATAACAATCGCAAGGCTACTAGTAGCGATCGCTTGCACAGGACTATAACCGAGTGTGACTAAAAGTGGAATTGTGATAATACCGCCACCGATTCCTAAAAGTCCAGCTATGACTCCAGATATTAGACCCCCAACCCCTAAAATCAACCAGCTAAAATCAATCGTCAATAGGTCTTCCATAGAACTAATTAAAGTTATTAAGCTTAAGCTAACCTTGTACTGTCACTGGATGGCTAACAACGCCTCCATAGAGCAATCCAACATCATTCCACGGAACTGTACTCGGCTGTGTATTACCCAAGTTGTCAGTAGCACGAGCTTGTAGAGAATACTTCCCAGGAGTTGGATTCCAATCAATATCCCATCGCACCCATGCAAAAGGAAAATTGGGTTCTCTCAATCGTGCAAATTGCCAGGTTCTGCCACCATCGAGACTGACTTCCACGCGTACAATCTTGCCTTTCCCAGACCAAGAACGTCCGCGCAGCAGGTAATTTCCAGCAGAAAGGGTAGCCGGCCAAGCCAACTCAAAGGCACTCTTGACATTTTGATAAGTAATTAGCTTACCTTTATAGGGTGAAATAGCTGGGTAATCTGGGCCAATCAGCACCATCTGATTTAGTACCCATTGGGTATATATAGGCGTTTCGGAAACTTCAATGCGTTCAATCCATTTGACATTGGCGTTTCCTGCCCAACCGGGAAATATCACGCGGCATGGCTGACCGTGGTCTGGGGGTAACGGTTCCCCATTCATGGCATAGACAATGAGGGAGTTATCTGCTGTTGCTTTAGCGATGGGAACTACACTGCTGAACTTGGATTGTGTCCCTTTTTCATCCAGCGAAGCCAAATCTGCCCCCTCAACTAATACGTCCCTGGCAGTGGATTTCAATCCGGCTCGTTCTAACAAGATGCTAAGTGGTACACCAGTCCACTCAGCTACGCCAATAGCCCCCAACCTCCACCGCGTTCCCGAAAGAGGTGTGTTGTAAGCCTCTTCAAAGAAGCGCCGACCATTGGCAGCACACTCAATGGCACTAGTGACTGAGATTGATGGCATAGCGATGATTTCATCGTATGTAAACTCACAGGGAACAGAAACGCCAGTTCCCTCAATCCGCAAACGCCATGTAGATGGGTCAAAAGCAGGAGGTGTATTGCGGTTGTGAACGTAGAACCAATCGTTTGGCACTAAATAGCCACGCCCATACATTGTTTCCCAGTTCATCTCTAATGTGCCTTTGCTATGAGAGATATATCCTGGTGGCAATGGCTTCAGTATCTTACTACCCTTGGTTTTGGAAGCATTTGATGTGTTTATCTGACTACGAGCAGGCAGAGGTCTAGCTAACCCTCCAATGGCTGTTCCTCCAAGCATCGTGGCTAGTATTCGTAGAAAGCGTTGGCGCGAAATACCTGCTTCTATGCTTTTTTGCCAGATGTACTCATCAACCCGTGCTTTTATATAATCCTCTTGGTCAAAGAGGTTTTCATCACTCAAGCTATTACCCTCTTGTAATTCAATATTTTTAGGTAGCAAAAGAGTTTAAGTCTACTTTTGCTACCCGATAAGTAGTCGGACAAAATTAAATTCATTGTTAGAAATAGGGAACTTTTAAATAGGGAACGGACAATAAGAAAACAAGGTGTGTAATTAATTTTGTCTAGGTACTTATTCTTCCCAAATATAAGTTTTGGTACGAACAAGGAGTAAGACTACCTATCAATCGCTGTCCAAACACCAGTTGTCTGATTCTGGGTGTAGTGGGGTAAGTAATAATCTAATCCATTTTGGGCTATTTCCGAAATCGCATAAAGGAAGCGATCGCAGTCTTCAAGTGTGTTATACACGGCGAAGCTAGCCCGGATAATGCTAGGAATGTTGCGTGTAATTCCACTTTCAACTTCTTTAGCAATCTCGCAGTCTTGCTCGTCGGAAATATTCTTGAGTTTGCGAATGTATTCGTATGTGCAGAATGCTCCAGCTCGCACCCCGATGCCATATTCTTGTGCCAGAATCTCTGCCACTAAGCGTCCGTCAAACCCATCAATATCGAAGGGAATCACATGAGCTAAATTATCTCCTGGGATATGTACTTTCACACCAGGAATGGCCTGAAGTCGTGTGAATGTGAAGTCAACTAGAGAGTGTTCGTATTCAGCAATGCGATCGCGTCCCAGCTCTTCTATAATCTGAATCGCTTTTGCTATGGCAATAGCACCCATTGCGTTTGGCGTTCCTGGATCGTGTGCCCGTTCTGTGTAAAAACGCTTGATTTCGAGGTTTCTGGTAATGTAGGGCAGGTTTCCACCGCCAATTTGATAAGGGTAAGAGCCGTCAAAAAACTCCTTCGGCCCTAGCAAAACTCCTGTTCCATAAGGAGCATACATCTTGTGTCCGGAGAAAGCGACAAAATCTAAATGACATGGATCGTCATCTGCACGCATGTCTACCCGCTCGTGTTGGATTAATTGACACACGTCAGCAAACATCTTCGCACCATATTTATGTGCTAAAGCCGCAAGTTCGTAAATAGGTGGTCTATAACCTGTAATAGTCGAAGCACCTGTAATGGTGAGTAATTTGATTTGCTCGGCTTTCGAGCGATTTTGGTGTGCCTTGAAGATATTTTCAATTTCAGCAAGACTCACACTTCCGTCTGGTTGAGTTCTATATTGGACAACTTCATCTCTAGTTACCCAAGGCAGCAGATTTGAAGAATGCTCAATATCAGAGACTAAGATTTTTCCAGGTCTTTTTGCCCACAGTGTGGCGGCTCCATTGATTGCTTCTGTTGTATTCTTCGCAAAGATGACATAGTTCTGTGAGGACGAATTCACAAACTTCCGAATGATATCCCGACTTGCGTCATATTCTTGCGTTGTAATGATGGACTTTTGCCCAGAACCTCGATGCACGCTGCCATAGGTATCAAGCATCTCGTTCACGTACTGCTTCAGGCTAGCAAAAGGAGTAGTTGTGGCTCCATTGTCTAAGTTGATGTACCTGACATACTTACCGTTACGAGTCTTCACCCTAAAAGATAAAGACTCATCTGTGAATAAGGGTCTGATTTTCTGGTTCCAAAAACTATCAAGATGGTCTGCCAACAGTAACGATTGTGCGGGTTCTTGCCTGCTGTTTGTGCTGAATGCAAGTGTATCAGTCATTTTTTGTACCCTTATTTTCAGTTTGGAATTTTTCGACAAACTTAACTTCCACAGAGATTTATCCAAAGCAACAAAAATATTAATCTCCACTATCTTTAGTGTTTAGCAGTACTTTGTTGCTCGGTTAAAACTCAGTAGTTTTAATGATTTTTTAATAAAAAACTAGAAAAAGTAGCCGTGATTATATTTAATTCTTAAATTTTTATTTACATTTATTATACATTGTATAAATAATATTAAATAAATTAAGTATATTTTAAAATATTTCTTGTAGTTATTAAAAAAACTAAATGTACTGTAAGTGAATTTATAGTAAATTTTTTTCCTAACGAAGCCTGAAACTGGCTCCTAGAAAAGTATTTATCAATTAAAAATTCTGTACTAATTTTTGATAGACCTTTAGGAATATTTTATTAATTAGCTGATAAGCTATGTTTATAAAATAACTATATACCTAAGTAATTATAAGTAATTATCAAGACATGATAACTTTACGGCTAAAGTAAAAGCTCTTAGCTGTTTGTTGACATTGATGGCATTTGTCCAAAATTCTCGGATTATCTATTATTTGAGGGTTATCAATCTAGCATCTATCTTAAGTTAGAAACAGATCAGTATAAAAATGTCTTGAAAAATACATTATTATACATATCTTAGGTTAGATGCAAATATTGTAAAAGCAAGGTATAATATATGGTCTTTGTCCGGCAGTGGAGAAGTTAGAGGAGTTAATATTGCAATTGGCGACGGGGATTTTCAAGACATCACCCAAACCCCGATCGCCTTTAGAAACTAGCTACTCAACGCCTTTAAGAACCGTTGTAAACTCTTGAACATACTGGGTTTTTTCGTAGGTACAGCCTCTGCCGTTGTTTGCGAGTTTCCCTTCATAAGGATAAAATCCAAATCATCGCCTGAAGGTTTTTTCGGTAATTCGGCGATTTTTTGATACTCGCCGCTATTTTCCACCCATACTTCCCACTGTCCGGGGTAACAGCGAAATACAGCAGTTTCCTCATCTACAGGACGCAGGTAATAGCAGGATTCGATAGTGCTGAGGAAACGATCGCGGATTTGCCTGGCAGCGTAACCAATACCCACAACCCCAGAATCTTCAAGGCGAGGATTTAAAATGACTAAAGGGCGATCGCCAATTTCTTGACATAGCTTTTCCATTTGCGGGACTTCTACAGAAGTAGGGGCAACGAACAAGAAAATTTCATCTTCTGGCTGAATTTTTGTCTGTAGAGAAGCCGCCCTTCCCGTACCGATATCTAAAATTTTAAATGGTGCATCTGCCCAATCGCGACGGGCGAGGGCAGCACCGCCAGCATCGGCCAAGAAAACCTTCAAGCGGGACTCATATTCTGCGAACACTGGTAAAAAATCTTGTGCTACTAGTAGGTGTTTAAGTTCTGGAAACAAAAACTCAACTTGTAGGCGAGTATAGCCATCTGCGAGGGCAGCTTGAGTAGCTAGGCGCGATTGGGCGATCGCATCTTCAAGACTGTTGGGAAGTTCGCTCATAATCTGTATCGTGCTGTAGTGTCTACTTTCATTGTTTCAGGATTAGTTGACTAAGATGATTGAGTGCGGCAGTAATTCGTAATTAAGAAAGTTAGATTTAATATGGGTTTACCAGCTTGCACCTGTAGCCCTATCCTTAGAGAATTCGTCTAATGTCTAAAAAGCCCCCTCAAAACAGTTTCTTTGCCTCACACACTAATAGCCGTCACTCAGACAAATGGCACGAGAGGGTAGCGCAAGTAGCATATCGCTTTAACCGACAGTATCAAAATGAATCCTTTGAGCTACCAGCAGAAGTACAAGCAATGCCAATATATCAAGAGTGGGTTGCTGGTATATTGCCAGGGAGAATTGTTTCTCCTTTCTGGGAAATTGCTCAACCGCAAAAGAACCAGCACTGTTTGGATATTGGCTGTGGTGTCAGTTTTTTGATTTATCCTTGGCGAGATTGGCAAGCATTTTTTTATGGGCAAGAAGTTAGTAATGTCGCACGGGATACTCTCAATTCTCGTGGTTCGCAATTGAACTCAAAGTTGTTCAAAGGTGTTGAGTTAGGCCCGGCTCATTACTTAAACTACTCTCAGGATCAATTTGACTTGGCGATCGCTACAGGATTCAGTTGCTACTATCCACTCGAATATGGGACTGCCGTATTGGAAGAAGTCAAACGAGTGTTAAAACCAGGCGGACATTTTGTGTTTGACATCCTTAATCCAGAACAGCCTTTAGCAGAGGATTGGGCAGTTCTAGAAACTTACTTGGGTGCGGAGGTGTTTCTAGAACCTGTGGCTGAGTGGGAAAAAACGATTAAAGCTGCTGGTGCTAAGGTAGTTGCGCGGCGATCGGGAGAATTATTTGATTTGTATAAGGTGCGATTTTGATACAGTGGACATCATTAAAATTGAGTGGCAGTTAAAAGTAACGCAGGGATGTGTTAGCAAAGCTCCTCTGACGGAGGCTCACCACAAATTAAGCTTGTTGTCAGATGGTCAACCAGTTTTGTTCGCTTAGACGTTGCCAAGCTTTGCGAATATGTTCCGGCTTAAATAGCTTACGCTTACGATCGCTCCATTCATGCACCAAAGCGATCGCTCCTTCACTATCTGTTGCTGGGTTGGGATGTTTGGTAGCAACCCAGTGAACTGTTGCTAATAATTCCATCCCGTATGGCGTTTCAAAGCCATATATAAGTTTACTAACTCGCTTTAAATGCTCTTGCGCTTCTGTTTCTGTTTCTAAAAAAGTCTTTGCTGCTTCTCTACCTTCTGGCAATACATAAATGCTTGCTCTGCCAGTACCATCACCATAACCACGAATGTAATGGCCTTCTATATGCTTCAAAACTTGGTTAAGGTTATCTGCGTAGGGGCCATATAAATGCTTTTGATAGGGCAACTTGAGCAATTCTCCAGCTTATTGGAGGAAATAGGCAAGTTTTTGAATTTCTAGCTTGGTTAACTCATAGCCTGGAATACCGTAAGCTTCTAGCAAGTGAATAATGAGGGCGCGACCACGGGTAATGTTAGGCTTTTTGGTTGCTATTTGCATGTTTTCTGCTGCTGGTGCGCCTGATGGCTCAAAAATAATTACTTGCACATGAGGCAGTTGGGCAAAGGCTGATTCTATTAAAGGCTTAACTTCTAGCCAATTTAAGCCACCGTTGCCGCATCCTAACGGAGGAATGGCAATTGAGGTAATACCTAATCTTTGCACTTCTGCAACTAAAGCTACCAATCCACTTTTGATATCTTCTATTTTTGATTTACTTTTCCAGTGACGCTTGGTGGGGAAGTTAATGATGTATTTAGGATTAAACAGGCTATCTGTTGAGACGGTAAACATCTGTCCTGGCTGGACTTCTCCTGCACGACAGGCTTTTTCGTATTGGCGGAAGTTTTCCGGATAAGCTTGCTTAAATTGCAAGGCGATACCTTTACCCATGACACCGACATTATTGACGGTGTTAACTAGGGCTTCGGCGTTTTCTTCTAATAGGTTGCCTTGCTTAAACTCAATCATCTCCCTTCACTGGCTATATGCATGTACTATAATTGTACGTTTATCTCAAAACTTTTAATAGTACCATTTAGAGTAAACCTCAACACAGGTCTGAACTTTAAAGCTTTGTAATATTTCTCTAACTTGGGTTTGAATTGCAGGGTTAATGACTCCAATTTCTTGAATCAGTTGCCAGGGAAAAAACTGATGCACTAAAAACTCGGCTTGTCGCCGACGTTTCCTATCACCGTCTTCTTGTGTATCAGCCCAGTAGTTAGCTTCCATAATTTCCCAGTCAATCACTCCATCTCCATACAAATATTCAATTTCATCAAAAAAAGCTGTATATGCCATAGCTGCGTGTCCCTCCGTACCCACAAAAGATAATCCTGCTGCGTCAACAGTTTCTGCACTGGAAACTAAATTTTTCCAGTTAATAAATCGTGTATTAATTCTTTCCTCTGAAGTTTGAGTTTATTGAGGTAGGCTTCTTCTGTTTTGTCAAACAATAGTAATTGCTTAATCAAGTATCTTCAATTTGAAGACCTTCACGCAAACCGATCGCAATCTTACTGTGTTTCTCAATTTGACCCATAACTTGCTTTGCCCGTTGAATGACTACTGCTGGTAAACCTGCCAACCGTCCCGCTTCAATGCCGTAAGATTTATCAGCGCCTCCTGGTTGCACTTGGTGCAAAAAGATGATTTGGTCGGGTAATTCTTTCACCGTGACTTGATAATTAGCTACATTCGGCAACATCCCAGCTAGTTCGTTTAATTCGTGGTAATGAGTGGCAAAAATTGTTCGCGCCCGAATCTCTGTTGCTAGATACTCCGCCACCGCCCAAGCAATGGAAAGACCGTCAAATGTTGCGGTTCCGCGGCCAATTTCATCTAGCAATACCAACGACCTCGAAGTTGCATGGTTGAGAATGTTTGCCGTTTCATTCATTTCTACCATGAACGTAGATTGACCGGTTGCTAAATCATCTACCGCACCTACACGGGTGAAAATGCGATCGCATATTCCCAAGTGGGCAAATTTAGCTGGAATAAAACTGCCAATTTGCGCCATTAATTGAATCAACCCCACTTGACGCAAATAACAACTCTTGCCGCTGGCATTCGGCCCGGTGAGGATAATCAAATCGGGGCTGTCAGTTGTCAGTTGTTGGTTGTCAGTTGCTATTTCCACTGACTCTTGACCAAGTTGCGTTGAATTCGGCACGAAGAAGCCTGAAGGTAAAGATTGTTCCACCACGGGATGACGACCATCCACAATTGCGATTTCTCGTCCTGGTAACATTTCTGGACGGCAGTAACCTTGTTGTACAGCTAATTCAGCTAAACCACACAACACATCCGCTGCCGCTACTGCACGGGAAAGGTTGCGAATTACCTCCGCTTGTTGTCCGACTTCTTCTCGCAATGTCGTGAAAATCTCGTATTCCAACTGATTTAAATCATCCCGCGCCGTGAGAATTCGCGCTTCCCGTTCTTTCAAATCTGGGGTGATGTAACGTTCTTCATTCGTCAGGGTTTGCTTGCGGATGTAATTAGCGGGAACTTGGTCGGCTTTGGCACGGGAAATACTAATGTAGTAACCAAATGTTTTATTAAATCCTACCTTCAACGTCGGAATTCCCGTTCTCGCCCTTTCGTCAACTTCTAAATTGGCAATCCATTGCTGATCTGCTTCTACAGTTGCCTTTCTTTCATCTAATTGCGGATTTACTCCCGGACGAATTAAACCACCTTCCTTAATGTGTATCGGTGGCGACTCTACAAGATGGACGTGTAATTTTTGTGCCAATTCTTCCAAGATAGGCGGCACTTTCTGCAAAGCTTTCAAAAAGGGAGAATGAGCATCCGCCACTAAGCGGGATAATTCAGGTAAGCGTGAGAGGGAATCTGCCAATGCTACTAAATCTTTAGCATTAGCAGTGCCAGAACCCGCCCTTCCCGTTAGTCGTTCTAAGTCATAAATTTGCCGCAACAACTGCCGCAAATCTTGACGTAGAGGCATATTTTCCATCAGTTCTTGGATTGTATCTTGCCGCGAGCGAATACCTTTAATATCTAGTAGAGGTTGCAGCAACCACCGCCGCAAAGCCCGACCGCCCATTGCTGTACTGGTTCTATCCAATGCCCAAAGCAAGGAACCGTGAAAAGTGCCATCCCGGACGGTTTGGGTAATTTCTAGGTTACGGCGGGTTTGGTTGTCAACAATTAGATAATCGGTAGTTGTATAGGTGCGTAATCTCTGTAAGGAAATAGGGTTTTCTTTTTGAGTATCTTCCAGGTATTCTAAAAGACCGCCAGCGGCACGGACGGCGAGGGGAAGATGATCGCAACCAAGTCCTTCAAGCGATCGCACTTTAAATTTCTGCAATAATTTTGGTCTAGCTTCGCCTTGGGAAAAAGGAACTTGCGATCGCAAGCTATAACAAAATGATGGCGGCAAACATTGCGGTAAATGTGGCGAAGTTTCTCCCGGACGCAGCAAACTACCCAAATCGGGGGCGTTAGTGGGAACCAGCACCTCCGAAGGCTGCAAACGCATTAATTCTTGTGTGAGGTGTTCTAAATCGCTGCCTTGAGTTGTGAGGAATTCTCCCGTTGATATATCTGCGTAGGCTAATCCCCAATGATTTGCCGCAATTACCACAGCCGCTAAGTAATTGTTGCGACTGGATTTTAGCATTCCTTCTTCCAGCAACGTGCCTGGAGTCACGACGCGAGTCACCTCGCGCCGCACTAATCTACCCGCGGCTTCTGCTGCATCTTCAACTTGGTCGCAAATTACCACTGCATAGCCTTTTTCTACCAGCAGCGTTGTGTAGCGTTCCCAAGAGTGGTGTGGCACACCGGACATCGCCACCCGTCCCTGTTCTCCAGCTTGTTTGCTAGTCAGAACTAATTCCAATTCTTGCGCTAAGGTAACAGCATCTTGGAAATAGCATTCAAAGAAATCTCCTACCCGATACAGCAACATCGCGTGGGGATATTTATCCTTAGTTTCGACATAGTGCAGGTACATTTGACTTAGCTTGCTGCGGTCTACCTGTCGATGGTCGGCAATAAAAGTACTTGGGTCGGGCTTGTAAGATGGAGTTTCAGAAGAAGAAGCGGTCATAGATGCTAGGAGTTACGCACAAAAAAGCCACAATATCCGATGATAACGTGATGTGAAAGTCCAAGGGCGATCGCTCAAGGTTTTTTTACCCTTTTGTGCGACTGCTGAGGCGTGTGGGTGGTTGTAGTAGGTATGGTTGCTGAGATTTTAGCTTTAATTGAAAAACTTAGCAGCTAAATTTTTCAATGCTGAATTGATAGTGCTTCTCCCTGTGCATCAATTCCTATTAACTGACCACTGCGTGATTCACCCCCCCTTGAGAAAGACCCCTGCGAACTCTGGCATAGCCACTACAAGTTCTAATTCATCTGCTTTGATTTGTGTCCCCCGGATTTCTCACTTGTGAAAAATCCGGGCTATGTGATTTCGATGCTTGGCAAAATTTTTGGCTTAGGTATAACGTACCCAAAAATACCCAAAATTTTAGGGGTTATTAGCTATCTCCTTACTTGTTTGAGAGCTTAGAACCCCTGATTTACCGTTGAAGTGACTGATTGTTGAGAGTGCCAGGAACCAGACTTGAACTGGTGACACGAGGATTTTCAGTCCTCTGCTCTACCAACTGAGCTATCCCGGCGGGGACTTTTTGGTTAGCCACGATTAATAAATGTAGCAAACATATAATAATTTTGCAAGGGCTTGAACAGAAAAAATTTATGCTGCTTTCAATCCCAACTTAACCCAGATAAATACAGCTACAAAAAGTAAAAACTGAACAAGAACAATACTGGGGCCAGAGGCAAGATTGAAAAGACCTGACGCGACGATGCCGACGATGCTGCTGGTGGAACCGAATATTACTGACATGACGAGAAAGTGGCTAAAGTGGTGACTCATCAGTTTGGCCGTGGAAGCGGGAATGACTAAAAATGCATTCACCAGTAAAACACCGACAGCTTTAATTGCCACAGCAACGGCTAATGAAAGTAAAACTACAAATCCATAGCGATACAATTGAACTGGAATGCCTTGAACTTGTGCAACATCGGGGTTAAGTGTCAACAAAATTTGTTGTCGCAGAGTTGATAGCAAGAATATACTGCCTCCTAGAAGCACAAGCAGCGTTAAAATCAAATCTATGGAATCAATAGCGAGAATATCGCCAAACAAGATACCCATCAAGTTGCCGCGATATCCTTGGATGAGGCTGGTGAGAATTATGCCGATCGCTAATGCTCCAGATAGTACGATACTAAGTACGCTATCGCTAGCTAAATCGGTTTTGTCAATAAAGTAAAGGACAACAACACCAAAAACTAGGGTAAAAGGTAACAGCATCCAAGTAGGATTTAACTGTAGTAATACACCTAATGCTACGCCTACTAATGCTGCATGACCAACGGCATGACTAAAAAATGATAATTGGCGCAAGGTAACAAAACTGCCAAGTAAGCCCCCAAGTATTCCCATTAATACAGCACCTGCGATCGCACGTTGCATGAACGGGAACTGCAACAACTTTATCAACTCATTACTATTAGTAACGGCTAGCCCTGCTATCTGGCAATCAAAATATAAATGCATACGTCTGCATACGTCACTTTATACGCGTAATTTCCCTGTTCTGTAAGTCTATAATTTAACCACATAAAGTTTTGAGTTTTAAATTAAAAACGCAGCACTTAATTATGATGATGCTGGTAGCGACTGAATCCTGGACCGTAGGTTGCTAACAGGTTTTGGGGTGAAAGAGCAATTTCTGGCTGGCCGGTACAAACAACGGTTTGATTGAGGCAAAGGACGCGATCGCAATGGCGGCTTACCATATCAATATCATGGGAAACTTGCAATACAGTCCAACCTTCCTCACGCTTTAGCTCATTTAGCAAGGCATAAAAATCTGCTGCGCCTTGCACATCGACTCCAGCAAACGCTTCATCTAATACCAAAAGTTTTCGAGGCATCACTAAACAGTAAGCTAGTAATACCCGTTTAAGTTGACCACCGCTAAGAGTACCAATAGCTTGATGTCGCAGATGATAAGCATCGGTTCGCTGTAAAGCTTTTACTACTGCAGCTGATTTTTCCCTATCTTGTCCCCAGAGTCTCTGAAAAAATGAATTTCCTCTTTTGTTTTCAAGCATCCATCCCAGTCCTACCAATTCACTGACGGAGATGGGAAAGCTGCGGTCAAAAATGAAATTCTGCGGCATATAGCCCAACAGGCGACGTAAACTTCTTAACCTTGTAATTGGGTAACCAAATATTTCAATATTACCAGCACTTCGTGGAATTAAATCTAATACTGCTTTTACCAAAGTACTCTTACCAGCACCGTTGGGGCCAACTATCGCTGTATCTGTTCCTGATAACAATTCAAAGGAAACATCACGAACGGCTAAGTAACTGCCTTGATATACAGTTAATCCCTTGACTTTTAAAATAGGAATTTCATTTGTCATTTGTCATTTGTTATTTTTCAAAAAGGTGGGAATTTATAAATTACCTCTTAACTTGGCACTCATTTACAAGCAGTTTCCAGAGTTTGTAAGTTAGCTTTCATTGCTTTCAAATAATATTGTGGATATGTCTCGCCAGTTTCCAAGGAGTTCAGCGGGCGCAAAGTTAACTTCAAGTCTTTGGAAAGGCTAGTTAGTAATTTGTTATCTACCCCTGGTTCGCTAAATAAAGCTTTAACTTTATACTTTTTTACTACATTAACGGCATTTTGCACATCTGCTGGGGAAAGTTGGTCTTCAGGAATTTCCACTACGGCAACTTGTTTAAGATTATAGCGTTGAGCTAAGTAGGGAAAGGCATCATGAAAAGTGACAAAGGTGCAGTTGGGAGTTTTCTGCAAGTTTTGTTGAAATTTACTATTTAAACTTTCTAATTCCTTAATATAAGCCGCGGCATTTGCTTCATAAGTAGCTTGATTTCTAGGGTCAGCTATAATTAATCCATCCCGAATATTTGTTACTTGCTGTTTTGCTAAAACTGGATCTAACCAAATGTGAGGATTTCCTGCGGCGTGTTCGTAGTTGTGGTCTTTTTCTTCTTTTGCTGTTTTTTCCACAGGTGAAATTTCATTTAAAGGTTTAATACCTTTGCTTGCATCAATTTCAGTCAATTTGGGATTTTGGGCATTTTTTATAGTGTCTGCGAGAAATTCTTCTAGCCCCAAACCATTTTTGACTAACACATTCGCAGTGGCGATCGCTTTCACATTGCTTGGTGTCGCTTGATACTCATGTACTTCAGTACCTGGAGGTACTAAAATTTCTACATCTGCTGCATCCCCAGCCACCGCCTTAGTAAACAAATAAATCGGTAAAAACGTCGTTACTACTTTAGTTTTTTCTGACTGCGCTAAAGGGGTTGATGCCGCTTCCTGTACTAGCGGCGACTGCTGAGAATTTGTTGTTTGACTTGTGTTCGATTGGTTACAGCCAGTAGCTATTGACAATATAAGCATTATCAGGGACAAGATACCGCTTCTTTGTCTGCTTGCTCTGTGTCCTATGCGAGCCGGAATCACTGTATTTTCTCCTCCAGAAGGATGCTTGCTCTGCTTTTAGCAAAGTTTTGCTTGACAATGAGACTTATTCTACACTGCATATTATAATAATTATCATTCTCATACAATACAGACAACATTACTTCTGTGTAAGCGATCGCAACAGAATTTTCCTAGGGGTTGCTGTTGTTTGCTGAGCTTATCTAGTGAATTATGGTTTTTTGACTTTTGATGTTAAAAAAATTGGTCACTACTGATAATATTGAGAACAGTTTTCAATAAAAAGTACTCCACAAAAGTGTGGTGTGGATACAAATAATAAGAAATTAGGTGTGAGGAAAAAAATGCAAGATTCATGGAAATATCTGCTAGCTAGTCCAGCAGCTTGTAGCATGATGATATTTGCTGCTAATGCTGTATTTGCACAAGAAATACCTACAACATCAAAAACCAGTGAACTCCAAGTTGTAGTCAGTCCAGCAAATAAAATTGAGAATTTTCATCAAGATCGGGTAATGGCGCAAGTTACCTCAGTATCTCAGTTATCGGACGTACAACCAACAGACTGGGCATTTCAAGCTTTGCAATCACTCGTGGAACGTTATGGTTGTATTGCGGGTTATCCAAATAGTACTTATCGCGGTAATCGGGCACTGACGCGATATGAGTTCGCCGCGGGTTTGAATGCTTGTCTCGATCGGGTGAATGAACTGATTGCCACTGCCACTGGCGAATTAGTAACAAAAGCAGATTTAGCCACACTGCAAAAACTGCAAGAAGAATTTTCCGCAGAACTGGCGACATTACGGGGTCGCGTGGATTCACTAGAAGCAAGAACCGCTGAATTAGAAGCGAATCAATTCTCAACCACGACTAAACTGCAAGGACAAGTTGTCGCAGTCGTCAGCGATGTTTTCTCAGGAGATAATGTTAACGGTGCGGAAATTACAGACAAAAATACAACTCTTGGGGCGCGGGCACGCATTGAACTTGTGACCAGCTTCACCGGGGAAGATACACTATTTACCAGAATCCAAACTGATAATATTCTTAGCCCTGACATTGGTACACCAGAAGGCAACTTATTCTTTGCTGGTGAAGATGGTACTAACGACGCTTTTATAGATGCGCTGTTTTACAGATTTCCTCTGGGCGAAAGGACAGAGGTAATCGCCATTGCCAACGCGGGTGCAGCAGATGACCTTACCAGTACCGTGAATCTTTTTGACGGTGATGGTGCTTATGGTGCTTTGTCCACTTTTGGTACGCGCAACCCAATTTATGGACAGATAGGTGGTGCAGGGTTTGGAGTAACCCACGAGTTCGGCGATAAATTAGCACTAAGTCTAGGATATTTGAGTGGTACAGCTAACGACCCATCTCCCAAGAATGGTTTATTCGATGGTGCTTATGGCGCGCTAGCCCAGTTGACTGTTAAACCAAGCGATCGCATTACTGTTGGTTTAACATATATCAATTCCTACAAACAGCCACTACTTACAGGTAGCAATGCTGCAACTTTTGCGAATCTAGCAACCTCCCAAGGTTTAGAGGATGTGGCATTTTCCAGTAATTCTTACGGTGTCCAAGCATCTATCGGCATTAGCGATCGATTTGTCTTAGGTGGTTGGGCTGGATACACAACCAGTCGTACCTTAAGTGGAAGTCGTGGAGATGTTGACATTTGGAATTATGCGGTCACCCTCGGCTTCCCTGACCTTGGCAAAAAAGGTAACTTGGCTGGTATTATCGCTGGTGTGGAACCGAGAGTAACAAGTTCCAGCGTTGCCGGATTGGATGAAGATGACGATACTTCGTATCATCTTGAGGCATTCTACCAGTACAAGCTGAGTGACAATATTACCATTACTCCAGGAATTATCTGGCTGACATCCCCAGATCATAATAATGACAACGATGATGTTGTGATTGGTGCCCTGAGAACTACATTCAGTTTCTAATTTTTAAAATCTTACAAAAAGACGCGAAGAAAAACTTCGCGTCTTTTTTTGCGTGATATCAAAATAAAAACCCAGCAAATTTACTGGGCCTGACATCTGAAAACGACATTTATAATTTTTTAGAGTGTCTCAGCAGATGTTTTAAGCCATCTTTGATTTCCGCTTGACAAATGAGCCTGCACCCAAAGCACCGAAAGCTAGTAAACCCAACATAGAAGTAGGTTCAGGAACACTAGCTAATTTATAGCTATGGTTATCAGTTTCAAATGCATAACCAGTCGATCTGAGAACCACCTTGTCAAAGGTTTCTCCTTTACCAGCTAACAAATTAATGTAGACATTGTTAGCATTGCCACTCTGTTCGCCATTGGCTGGGGCACCAGGAACATCTTTGCCACTAAACGTTTTTAGCAGGGTACCGCCACTGTATACATCCACAAAGTTATAGTCATCTATTGATCCCCAGTAGAAGCCGAAGTAATCAAGAGCCTTAGCAAAATTAATAGCTACAGAACCAGTTCCGCCAGCAACATTGCTTACTGGGGAAATGGTGAGATATTTGCTAGTGTTGCCAAAAGGGCTAGCATATTGACCACTTACATTGCCTTGGACAATTCCATTGGTTGCAGAGTAAGTAACATCTCCAGAAGAGGGTGCTACGCCGTCATTAAAGTTGATCGTTGTAGCTCCTTGAATATTAGTGTATTGACCTTCTCCAGCAACAGGTGTGGAACCTCCCTTAGTTAAGCTAACAGCACCAGCTGGGTTAGCACCCATGAAAACAACTGCTGTTCCAACCAAGGCTAATGACAGTTTTTGCAGAATAGACATCGATCAATTTCCTGAACTTTTGCTACCCATAGCTTGGCACGTTCAGTTTGCATTTGTGTAGTGTTGTGGTAGTTTTTTTACCAAAAAAATGTATTTCAATGTCTGAATCTAAAGAGGGGAAAAAGCTTATCAAAACCAAATGTTCCAAGATTTTCCTTTTGATAAAAAGATAAATAAATATACTTACGAAATCTATAAAAACGTATTAATTATTGATGCTAAATGGCAATTTTTAAGTAAAGTCTACTATTCTTCAAGCCCATGAGAAGCAGGAAAAAGAAAATATATAGTGGATTTAACGGAGTTGAAAGATAAACAACGTGGAAATTACTGAGAATAAATGTACAATTACTATCTACAAGCCAATCAATACTCTCTGATTAGTGTTCTTGATTTTGAATATCCCTTAATCTCAACTTTATCCATTTTCGCAGAACGCGATGCCTGCGGTAAGCCGCTAAAAAACGTCTTTGCATACGCTAAAATCTTTATGGAATCTAGTACCGCAGAGCGGAATTCAAAATTCAAAATTTAAAATTCAAAATGAATGCAATGTAAGCATTTCATTGATTTTGAAGGGGTGGTTTATTTACGCCGTGCTGTACTAGGGTTTGTATTTTTAGATTTCATCAAAACTAATGATGTAGGAAAAAGTTTTTGCCACAAAGTTAGAATTTTTGCCAAATAACAAAGGTTATGTTCTTTGATTTGGATAAAGTCGAGTTAATGATACATTGTTTCCAAAACGGGTTTGAAAAGGCAGGTAATGGTAACAATGCTCATATCCAGCCCACACAGGAAAACTTTGCAGGTTAAAAAAAGACCAGCCTCCCACAGCTGGTCTAACATATGTTTTTTCGCGTTGTCTTCTCAATAGAGTTAAAACCCAATTGCGCGTTCCCAAAATGCAACGGGCAACTTTTCTTAACAATATTGTAACAGCCAACACAGTTTTTTCGTAAAGATTTACCAAAAAAAGATGTACCCAAAGGAAATTAGCCTCTATCTTTTAGAATATTTCAAAAATGCCAAAGGATAGAAGGGAGTAGGGGGCAGATGAGGTGTACGAAGCAGAGGGACATAGGGGCAGAGAAAAGATAAAACTCCTAACTCAGGACTCCCTTGTACAGACGCGCTTAATCGCGCTCCCTTGTACAGACGCGATCAAGCGCGTCTGTACTCAGATCCAAACTCAAGCGGTCAAGAATAAAAGCATATTCAAAAGCCAGCTCTCGCAAGCTTTCATAACGCCCGGATGCACCGCCATGCCCTGCACCCATGTTGGTTTTTAGCAAGAGAATATTATTATCTGTTTTGAGTTCTCGGATTTTGGCTGTCCACTTGGCGGGTTCCCAATATTTGACACGAGAATCGTTTAAGCCAGCAGTAATCAGTAAATCTGGGTAATCTTTCGCTGTGATGTTATCGTAAGGCGAGTAAGATTTCATATAGTCATAATAAACTTTGTCGTTAGGATTACCCCACTCTTCCCATTCCATAGCTGAGAGGGGTAGGGAGGTATCCAGTATGGTAGTCACGACATCTACAAAGGGGACTTGGGCAACTACTAATTTAAACAGGTCGGCACGTAAATTGATGACTGCTCCCATCAATAAACCGCCTGCGCTACCACCACTAATAGCTAGGCGATCGCTCGCTGTCAAACCTTCGGCAATCAAATACTCCGCACAGGCGATAAAATCTGTAAAGGAATTCTTTTTCTGCAAAAATTTGCCTTCTTCATACCACTTCCGTCCCATTTCTTCGCCACCACGAATATGGGCAATGGCAAACACTACTCCTCGATCTAGCAATGAAAGTTGAGTTGAGGAAAAGGATGCAGGGTAAGACATACCATAAGCACCATATCCTGTGAGTAACAAGGGATTTTTGCCATCTTTTTTGATTCCCTGTTTGTAAACGATAGAGATAGGAATCTTTGTCCCATCTTGGGTAGTAGCCATCAGCCACTCGCTTTGATACTGAGTTTTGTCGTAGCCACCGAGAACTTCCGTTTCTTTTTTCAATTCCCGCTGATTTGTTTCCATGTTGTAATCGAAAACAGATTGCGGTGTAATTAAAGATGTGTAATTAAAGCGCAAGATATTAGTGTTAAATTCCGGATTGTTACCTTCATACAACTCGTATGTTGGCTCAGGAAAGTTAATATTATTTTCATTACCTGTCGTTAGGTTTTGCACCCTGACAGTTGGTAGTCCACCCTTTCTTTCATAAATTACCAAGTGATTGCTAAACAGGCTCACCCCTGATAAAAGTACATCTTCTCGATGGGGAATTACAGTTTGCCAATTCTCTTTCCCTGGTGAATTTACCGGAGTTCGCATCAGTTTAAAGTTGATGGCTTCTTCATTAGTAATGATGTAGAAATAATCGTTATGATGGTCAATGCTATATTCTATACCTTGAATTCGTGGGTGAATTAATTTAAAATCCCCACTAGGACTATTTGCATCTAAATAATGGACTTCTGTTGTGATACTACTATTTAAAATTAGCAAAATGTATTCTTGACTGCGGGTTTCAGTAACATATAAAGGGTAAGCATCATCGGGTTCGTGGTAAACCAACACATCTTCTGTAAAAGAAGTGCCTAAAATGTGTCTAAATAGTTGATAAGGACGGTTAGCGGCATCAATTTTTGTATAAAATCCTGTTTGATTATCATTGCCCCAAGCGAAAGAAAAATAAGTATCAGGGATAATTTCTGGATATAACTGATGTGTATTCAGGTTAAGAAAGAATAATGTATATTCTTCAGAGCCACTGGTGTCAACTGAATAAGCTAATATTTGATGATTAGGGCTAACTGCAAATACACCTAATTCAAAAAAATCATGTTCTGTGGCTAATTCATTTTCATCTAATAAAATTTCTTCAGCAGCATCTAAACTACTTTTTTTACGGCAGTAAATGCGATAAGCTTTGCCTTCTTCAGTGCGTGAATAATAATAATAATCATCTTTACGGTATGGCACTGACAAATCAGTTTCTTTAATCCGAGCCAACATTTCATCGTAAAGTTTGGTTTGCAGCACTTCCGTATGCAGCATCATCTCTGCGGTGTAAGCGTTTTCTGCTTCCAGATAATCGATAACTTTTGGGTTGTCGATATCGCGTATCCAAAAATAATTATCCACTCGGCGATCGCCATGCAATTCTAAAATCTGCGGCTGCCGATCGGCAACAGGAGGCTTGACCGCATTTCGTAGGATATTTTTTTCATTCATAAGTCAATGGTCAGTTGTCAGTTGTCAGTTGTCAGTTGTCAGTAGTTAAGAGGCAGAAAAATTATCTTTTTCCCTGCGTTCCCGCGTCTCTTTCATCTCCCCAGCCTCCTTCACATACCAGAAACTTCTGTCTGGCGATGCGATTTTCTTTTCAAGGTACACAAACCAATTGCTGGTATGACTCCGAGAATAATAGCTGTAACTCCTTGTTGGCTCCAATACAATATCGCAGTACGAATCACTTCAGGAATTAAATATTGCACAACAGACAGCAACCAAATCAAGATACTAATGAAGAAAAAAGAGAGCGATGGCAAAAAAATCCACCACCAAGCGCCTGCTGTGTAGCGCTGCAACACTAACCATTGGAAAAGCCCCAACCAAATTCCGGAAACAATATATAAAATTGTTGACAAAAAGCCAAAAATTATGCCTAATTCAGGAGATAAAGCTTCATTTAACGAGGCGGCAATGGATGAAATGTAGCCAATCCAGGCTGTAGCAACGCTGGTGGCAATCAGCCAGCCTGCACTGGTAGCTAGCATCCATAGCCAAGGCAAGAGATAGTGGCGCAAAGCTAAGGCTTGATCGGCACCGAAAACTACAGCAAACACAACACTAGTGAGTAATCTAATCCAGATGCCCCATGTTGGCTGCACAAAAACTTCAGGTGGCAGGCTTTGCAGGAGAATTCTCTCTAAAGCTATGCTGATGATGCCACCCACAACCCATCCCAGGATGGTCATGAGGGTAAACTGGAGAAAAAACTTCCGTCGCTGCGATCGCGGGATCAACAACCTACCTGGGCTGGAATTACTATTAGTAGATGCAATATTAGATGGACTGGGACTATTAGAGTCAGATTGCATATGAAGTTAAGTAAAGCTGTAAGTAACGCTTTTAAGGCGAGTCTCCTGAAAAAGCGTAATCCCAGAATGATAAGCTAAACAGTGGCATAAAAAAGTGACTTAGGATGACGTGTTAAATGGGTGTTACGTTAACGGCTCCTCTTCTTTTGCGGGCTGCTCGTGGTGAAGTAGTAGATCGTCCACCCGTATGGATGATGCGACAAGCGGGACGATATATGAAAGCATATCGAGATTTAAGGGAAAAATATCCTTCATTCCGCGATCGCTCAGAAATTCCCGAAGTAGCAATTGAAGTCTCCCTGCAACCGTGGAGAGCATTCCAGCCAGACGGAGTGATTTTATTTTCCGACATTGTAACCCCATTGCCTGGTTTAGGCATTGACATGGACATTGCGGAAGGTAAAGGCCCAATTATTCACTCGCCCATTCGCACTCAAGAACAAGTTGATAACCTGCGTTCCTTAGATCCAGAAGCGTCTCTACCATTCATCAAAACAATTTTGCAGGCATTGCGCCAAGAAGTGGGCAACAAATCGACGGTGTTAGGCTTTGTAGGTGCGCCGTGGACATTAGCTGCTTATGCGGTGGAGGGCAAAGGTTCCAAAACCTACTCCATCATCAAAAATATGGCATTTTCCGAGCCAACAACGTTACATCAACTGCTAGCTAAATTGGCAGACGAGATTGCCGTTTATGTGCGCTATCAAATTGATTGTGGTGCCCAAGTTGTGCAAATGTTCGATTCTTGGGCAGGGCAATTGAGTCCCCAAGATTATGACACCTTTGCTCTCCCCTATCAGCAACGGGTGTTCCAGCAAGTCAAGCAAACTCATCCCGACACACCTTTAATTTTGCTGGTTAGCGGTAGCGCAGGGGTGTTAGAGAGAATGGCTAAATCTGGTGCGGATATTGTCACTGTCGATTGGGCAGTGGATATGGCAGACGCACGAGCAAGATTAGGTAAGCATGTGAAAGTGCAGGGAAATCTCGACCCAGGTGTGCTATTTGGTTCCAAACAGTTTATCCGCGATCGCATCCTTGATACAGTTCGCAAAGCTGGAAATTGGGGTCATATTCTCAATCTTGGTCATGGTGTGCTACCAGAAACTCCAGAAGAAAATGTCGCTTTCTTCTTTGAGACAGCCAAGCAACTTAATGCACTTGTTTAGTCAGTTGTCAGTTGTCAGTTGTGAGCCAGCGCGGTCTTGGGGGTTCCCCCCATGAGCGACTGGCGTTAGCGACGCAGGAGCGTCACCCATAAGGGTCAGTAGTAATGGCAACTGACTATTGACTGTACTCATATATTATTTACAGTCAATATTTTTATGAGAACTTTTACTGCGATCAGTCGAACGCGACTCTGATACAAATCTATATTTCGGCTACGTTCCTGGTTTTCCAGGGGCACATTCTCAGGGGGAAACTTTAGATGAGTTACATGAGAATCTACGTGAAGTAATTGAGATGTTGCTAGAAGATGGAAATCTAGCTTTTGATACTGAATTCGTTGGTACACAGCAAATTATAATTCCATAAGTTATGAGCAACATTCCTGTCCTCAAACCCCAGGAGGTTGTTCGGATTCTTGAGGATCTGGAATTTGTAGAGGTACGTTAGAAAGGTTCACATAAACAATTTCGTCATGAAGATGGACGAGGTACAACGGTTCCATTTAACAAAGGTCGAGACATATCACCAAAATTGCTACGACAAATAGCGAGTGATATTGGTTTGACAGTTGAGGAAATGTTGGATTTGCGATGAAGTTTAACAACGCATTAAAGAAGATTGCAGGGTCTTTGCGCTTCATTTTAATCTTATTTTTTGCTGCTCACTTTTAACGTAATGCTTCCCAGAATACAAAGAATTTGTTTGCGGAACATTTAACTTTTTTTTTAATCTTATCTTTTAAAACACTGAACTATGAGTCAGAAACGGATTTTAGTCACCGGGGCGAGTGGCTGTATTGGTCACTATATATCAGAAGCTTTAATTCAAAATACAAATCACGAATTATTTCTACTAGTTAGAAACCCAAATAAACTGCAAGTTAACACTCAAGCACGTCCAGGTATCACCGTCTTGCAGGGTGATATGCAAAAAATTAGCGGATTGGCTGATTTATTGCCCACAATTGATACGGCAGTTCTCACAGCAACAGCTTGGGGTGGGGAAAAGACATTCGATATTAATGTAAACAAGACTATAGAATTACTCAAGCTGCTAGATCCTCAACGCTGCGAACAAGTAATCTATTTTTCTACAGCTAGTGTTTTGGGGCGAGATAATCAACCATTAAAAGAAGCAGGAGAAATTGGTACAGATTACATTCGTTCCAAATATGACTGTTTACATCAAAAATCGAAATTAGCAATATCATCCAAAATTACAACTGTTTTTCCGACTTTAGTTTTGGGTGGTGATGCCAAAAAACCTTATTCTCATTTAACATCCGGGATTCCAGAAGTCACAAAATATATTAATTTAATTCGCTTTTTGCAAGTAGACGGGAGTTTTCACTTTATCCACGGACGAGATATTGCCACTGTAGTGCAATATTTGATCGATCATCCCCCTAAAGAGAATGCTCCACGCTCCTTTGTTTTAGGTCAAAAGGAATTAACTGCCAATCAAGCAGTAGAAGAAGTTTGTGCTTATCTTGGCAAAAAGTTTTATTTTCGCATTCCTTTATCTTTAGCCTTGGCTAATTTAATTATTGCCGTCTTCCGCATTCAAATGGCTGCTTGGGATAGGTTCTGCATGAACTATCGGCATTTTACTTACGAAAAAGTTATCAACCCTGCTAGTTTTGGCTTACCAAATTATTGCGTCACCATGAGTGATGTTTTGAAAATTAGCGGTATTGAAAGGGTGGGAAATGGGGACGCGGGGACGCGGGGACGCAAAGAGAAGTTGCGTGCAAAGAGAAGTGCGGTCTTGGGCTTTGCCCAAGTGGAGCAACTTCGGGGGGTTCCCCCCGTTGAGCAAAAATCGGAGGACGCGAGGACGCGGGGACAAGAAGAATAACTTCTGCCTTCTGCCTCCTGCCTCCTGCCTCTTTCGAGTCAACTGTACTTAATGGCTATATGATATTAATGCAATCAGACTGATAGCCAAATGTTACGGATTCTCCTGATTGATGATAATCCCAACGATCGCCTCATCGCAGTGCGTCAACTGAAGCGAGAGTTTGCCGACCTGAAAGTAGAACAGGTTGCCATCGCAGACGAATTAGCTCAGGCATTAGAGAGGGGGCAATTTGACTTAGTTATCACTGATTATCAATTGCGCTGGAGTAATGGTTTAGAAGTTCTACGGGCAATTAAAGCTCGTTGTCCTGACTGCCCGGTGATTATGTTTACCAACAGTGGTACTCAAGAGGTTGCAGTAGAGGCAATGAAGTCGGGGTTGGATGACTATGTCGTCAAGTCACCTCAGCACTACGTGCGCTTGAGTGCCGCTGTTCGCTCTGCTTTAGAACGAGCTGTAGCTCGCCAAAAAGCAGTAAATTTAGAAGTTCGTTTTCAAACACTACTCAACCGATTAAATGTAGGGATTTATCGGGCAACCATAGATGGTTCTTTACTAGAGTCCAACCCAGCATTTCTGCGTCTACTTGGGCTGGGAACATTGCCAGAGGGGCCAGCAAGTAGGCTCATTGAGCTTTATTTTCAGCCAGAAGACTACGCTCAACTTATTAACCAACTGCGAGAAAATGGTGAAGTGCGCGATCGCGAGATGCAACTACGACGAGCAGATGGTAGTTTAATTTGGGTGCGTGTCAGTAAAACCTTCACCAAAACCGATGGCATCACCATCATTGATGGCTTAATCGAAGATATCAGCGATCGCAAACAAGTGGAATTAGAGCGAGAGCAACTCCTCAGCCGCGAACAAGTTGCCCGCATGGAAGCTGAAGCTGAAAAGCAAAACTACAGCTTACTGTCTGAAGCTAGTCGACTGCTGGTATCTTCGCTCGATTACCGCACGACTCTAGCCAAGTTAGCTAACTTAGTCGTTCCCACGTTAGCTGATTGCTGTTTTATTGATATTGTCGAGACTAATTTAACAGTATTTGAGGAACCAGTTGTTGCTGCCGCTACCCCGGACATAGAAGCGCTGGTACTTTTACTCAGACGGCGTTATTTTGCCTCAACTGATGTTGATTTTGGTGTACGCAAAGTGCTACAAACTTTGGAGCCAGAGTTAGTTAACGATGTGCCAAATGCGTTTTTACCATTAATGAGTCAAGATGCGGAACTAGGGCGGCTGATGCGCCAGATCGAGGTTCAATCTTATATCATCGTGCCGCTAGTAGCCCGCGATCGCAAGCTAGGGGCAATTACTTGGCTGACAACTCAACCGAACCATAGCTATAGTATGACCAATTTGGCTATGGCTCAAGCACTGGCTCAACGGGCAGCTACTGCAATTGATAACGCTCAGCTTTACCAGCAATCTTTAGATGCCAACCGCATTAAAGATGAGTTTCTAGCTGTGTTGTCTCACGAAATCAGAACGCCCCTCAATCCCATCTTGGGTTGGGCAAAACTTTTGCGTAGCAAAAAGCTGGATGAAAAAAAGACCGCTTTTGCCCTCGAAACTATCGAACGTAACGCTCAGTTACAGACGAAACTCATTGAAGATTTGCTGGACATCTCCCGCATCTTGCGAGGTAAGCTAAACCTGAATGTTTGCCCAGTTGATTTAGCAACTATTATTAGAGCCGCCATGGAAACGGTGCGGCTATCGGCGGAAGCTAAATCGATTCAAATTCACTCCGAACTCGATTCTGTGGTTTGTCAAGTGTTTGGAGATGCGGGGCGCTTGCAGCAAGTCGTCTGGAATTTGCTATCCAACGCGATTAAGTTTACTCCGGAAGGCGGGCAAGTTGAAATTTATTTGGAGCAAGATGATTCTCAGGCTCAAATTTTAGTAAAAGACACAGGCAAGGGTATCAGCCCAGATTTTCTTCCCTACGTATTTGACACCTTCCGTCAAGCCGATAGTGCAACCACAAGAAAATTTGGTGGTTTGGGGCTGGGACTGGCAATTGTGCGTTATCTAGTAGAAATGCATGGTGGAACTGTCTTAGCAGAAAGCTTTGGAGAAGGACAGGGAGCCACCTTCATTATCAATTTACCTATGATACTTAGCGAACTCCAGGTAAGTAGTAAAGAAAGTGAGGCAACAACTGCCAATGCTTCAGTTTTTGCTGGTCTACAAATTCTAGTTGTAGACGACGATCCTGATTCTTTGGAGTTAGTTACTTTCATCTTGGAACAGTATGGAGCCACCGTCAGAGCATTGTCATCAGCAACAGAGACACTAGCAGCCATAGCTCAATTAAAACCAGATTTCCTCGTGAGTGATATCGGTATGCCAGAAATGGATGGTTATATGCTGCTAAGGCAGATCAGGTCACTCAGTCCAGAGCAAGGAGGACGAATTCCCGCGATCGCCCTCACAGCTTATGCTAGTGAAGGAGACGGACAGCAAGCCCTTTCAGTCGGTTTTCAAGCCCATATTGCCAAACCTATAGATCCAGCCCAGTTAGTAGCAACGATTACTAACATAGTGCAAAAAAGCAGGGGGAAGGGGGAAGGGTGAAGGGAAAGGGGATGATATCTGGATTTTGAAATCATCAAAACGAAAAATTGAATGTTGGTGACCAATGTTGTGATGCTGAGGACTAATGTTGTACTGTTGATAAGTATACTTTAAGTGTGATGACAACAACTTCAATTTCACTAATATATATCTTAAGTATTAATACTCACTAAACTGCCATTTCATACCGCGCGTTGTATCCAAACGATAATCGTTATAAGTAAAATAAATAGTGCCAGATGTAGTAAATCTTTAATATTACCAGGACGATGACTTATGCATAATGCAAATAGCTCCTGGCAGTTAAGAAACTACAGTATTGCTGTACTTGCCAGCGCCATAGCACTATTATTTTCTCTACTCATCTCACCACTGCTCGAGAGCGTTACCTTCTCAATGTTTTTTACGGCGGTGGTGTTGAGTTCATGGTATGGCGATCGCGGCTCAGGTGCGCTAGCTACTTTCTTGTGTAGCTTGGCTATTGCTTATTTCTTTTTGCCGCCAATCTATTCATTGTCTGTGATGACGTTGGACGGCACAATCCGTTTGGGGTTATTTGTTAGTATATCTCTACTAACCAGCGAGTTGAATGCTGCTAGAAAACGAGCAGAATCAAAGCTGCAAGAAAGCGAAAATCGCTACCGTGAAATGGTAGAGGCAGTGCAGGATTATGCTATTTATAGACTTGACCTACAGGGGCGAATTGTTACTTGGAATACTGGGGCGGAACGCATTGAAGGTTACACAGCCAAAGAAATTTTAGGTGAGCATTTCTCCTGCTTCTACATAGCCAGCGACTTAGAGCGAGGTCATCCCGCCCACTCGCTGCAAATAGCCGCATCTCAAGGAAAGTTTGCCGAGGAAGGTTGGCGAGTCCGCAAAGACGGCTCGCAATTTTGGGCAAGTGTGCTGCTAACAGCTATCCGAGACAAACAGGGAAGCCTGCTTGGCTTCTCGAAAGTGCTGCGTGAAATGACGGCACACAAACAGGCAGAAGAAGAACTGCGGGTGCGGGCGCGTCAACAAAAAGCGATCGCTCAGTTAGGGCAATTGGCACTTTCCGGTATCAACCTCACAGCGCTGATGGATGAAACCGTAACTTTGGTAGCTCAAACTCTAAACATGGAATACTGCAAAATCTTAGAGTTGCTACCACAGCGGGATATATTACTGCTACGGGCAGGGATAGGATGGCAGCCTGAGTTAGTAGGTCGTGCCACAGTTAGTACAGGTACTAATTCCCAAGCGGGCTATACCTTACTTTTTAATCAGCCAGTTGTAGTTACAGACATTAACAAAGAAACGCGTTTCCGTGGTTCTTCACTGCTGTTCAATCACGGTGCGATCGGTGGCATCAGCGTCATTATCAACGGACATAACCCTCCTTGGGGGGTTTTGGGTGCCCACACCAGCCGTCAGCGAACCTTTAGCCAAAATGACATCAATTTCTTGCAGGGTGTTGCCAATATCCTGGCTGAAGCAATTGACCGCAGCGAATCAACCCAAGCATTACAAGAAAGTTATAATCTGTTGCAAAGTGTCCTAGAAGGTACAAACGATGCTGTATTTGTCAAAGACCGCCAGGGACGCTACCAACTGCTTAATACAGCTGCGGCACGAATTTTCGGCAACGCCAAAGACCAGATTGTTGGCAAAGACGATACTCAGCTACTGCCGATAGACATTGCTGCTGCGATTAGAGAAACCGATCGCCGCATTATGACTAGAGGTAGGGCAGAAGTTGTAGAAGAACTGGTGAGGGAGGCGGGTAGCCTACATACATACCTGTCTACCAAAGACCCCTACCGCGATGCCAGAGGTAACATCATCGGGCTAATTGGTATAGCGCGAGACATCACAGAGCGAAAGCGAGCTGAAGCAGCCTTATTCCGCTCGAATCAGCGTTTGGAAACATTACAAGCGATCGACCGTGCCATCTTAAGGGCAGAGTCGCCAGAACAAATCGCCCAAGCAGCCTTAGAGCGTTTGACCAGTGTGATTACCTGCCAGCACGCCGCTGTGATTTTATTTAACTTCAATACAGGTGAAGCACAGATTTTGGCAGGGCAAATTGCGCTAAATTTTGCCAAGTCAGTTGTACCGATTACCGCGCTGACACCATTGGAGACTGTGAAGCAGCGAGAGCCTACTTTATATATAGAAGATATAGCCTCCTTGAGCAGTCGCACACCAGCCCTAGAGCGTCAGCTACAAGAAGGCTCACGGAGTTTTCTGGCCGTAGCGTTGTTGGTCGAAGACAATTTGATTGGAGACTTGACTTTATTTGCCAACAGACCAGCTGCTTTTAGCCCCGAAGACCAAGCGATCGCCAGTGAAATTGCCACGCAATTAGCGATCGCCATCCAGCAATCCCGATTGCGAGAACAACTGCAAAACTATGCCAACCAACTAGAGCAAAGAGTTACCGAACGTACAGCCGCTTTGGTGGAAGCCAACAATGAACTCGAAGCCTTTGGTTATTCTGTCTCCCACGACTTACGCGCGCCGCTGCGATCGATGCAAGGCTTAGCTCAAGCACTACAAGAGGACTACAGCGACCTGTTAGATAGCGATGGTCAAGAATATATTGAGCGGATTATTGCCTCCGCCGAACGCATGGATGGGCTGATTCAAGATTTGCTCAACTACTCGCGCTTGAGTCGAGCGGAAATGAAACTGCGTATACTGAACCTGACAGAGATCGTTACAGAAGCCACAAGTCAACTAGAGACATTGCGATCGCGACAGGCTCAGATAACTATAGAACAACCACTTCCCGAAGTCATAGGTCATCGCACAACCCTAATACAAGTGTTGGTTAACCTGCTCAGTAATGCCATCAAATTTGTCCCCACCAACAAGCAACCCCAAGTCCGTGTATGGGCAGAAGTGGGAAGAGCAGGGGGGGCAGGGGAAGCAGGGGGAGAACTTCTGACTCAGCACTCAGTACTCCCAAGAATTCGTCTCTGGGTCGAAGATAATGGCATCGGCATTGCACCTGAGCATCAAGAGCGAATTTTCAACGTGTTTGAAAGATTGCACGGTGAAGAGAGTTATCCTGGTTCCGGGATTGGCTTGGCAATTGTCCGCAAAGGAGTTGAGCGCATGGGGGGACAGGTCGGTGTAGAGTCAGTAATAGGGCAAGGCAGCCGCTTTTGGATTGAACTACGAACAGCGACTATGAAAACATGAACACAGACCAACAGATCATTTTGCTGGCAGAGGACGACTCAAACCAAGTCTTGCTAATTCGTCGTGCCCTACGCAAAGCTAATCTGACAAAACCGCTCCAGGTTGTCAGCAACGGGGAAGCCGCTATTTCTTACCTCTGTGGTGAAGGAGATTATGCTAACCGGGAGTCCTATCCCATGCCAACATTAGTTTTGTTAGACCTCAAAATGCCCCGAAAATCTGGGTTTGAAGTGTTGGAGTGGCTGAAGCAACAACCTGAACTCAGACGCTTGCCAGTCGTGGTGCTAACAACTTCTCAAGAAATCAACGACATTCACAAAGCTTATGATTTGGGTGTCAATTCCTACTTGGTCAAACCGATCGCATTTAGTGACTTGACTGCAATGTTAACCTTACTTGATGCTTACTGGATTAATTTGAACCAGAGGCCGATGGTTTATACCGACTAACGAACTAATCTAGACTACGCATTTCCTAGAACTTTACCCCGCATCTAAAGCTGTCAAGTATCGATTTTGTCTCCCTATGCACATTTTGATTATTGATGACGATAAAAATGACCGCTTCATGGTTACTCGAGAGATGCGTCGGGAGTTCTCTGATGTGGAGGTAGAAGAAGTAGGTGAACCAGAGGAGTTTGAGCAAGCACTGGCAGCAGGTCGCTTTGACCTAACGATCACCGACTACCAACTCCGCTGGACTAACGGTTTGGAGATATTACGTACCCTCAAGCAACGCTTCCCTGAGCGTCCCGTAATTATGTTTACAAATACAGGCACTCAGGAAATTGCCGTCGAAGCCATGAAAAGCGGACTCGATGATTACATCCTCAAGTCACCCAAGCACCTCGTTCGGCTGTCAACAACGGTGAGGTCTGTCTTAGAACGTAATGAAACTCGGCGTAGAGCCAACTTTTACGAGAATCGCCTGCAATCCCTACTCGACCAATTAAATGTCGGTGTGTTTCGCGTAATTCCCGACGGACGACTACTCGAAGTCAACAGCGTGTTTCTTAGGGTTTTAGGACTTAATTCTCTAGATGAACTTCAGTCTATTGGTGGCTTTAGTGAAATTTTTTCCAAAGCAGGAGATATTACACCACAACAAAGACGAGAACGGGAATTAAAGTTACGCAAACCTGATGGCAGTTCGATTTGGGTTTCAGTGAATGAAACTCTGAATACGAATCAGGGAGAGTCGGTCATTGATGGGCTGGTAGAAGACATCACCGGGCGCAAACGTGCAGAAGAATCGCTAAAACGCTACGCTACAAGATTGCGAACTCTACAAGAGTTAGATCGCTCAATTCTGCGAGCAATCTCACCAGCTGGAATTGCTCAAGCAGCGCTTGCCTTTACCTATCCGTTACTTCCCTGTCAATTACTGGATGTGATGTTATTTAATTTGGAAACTCAACAAGCCACTGTGCTGGCAGTTCAGTCTAATGAGGGGATTGGTTGCAGTATTGGTGAAAGTTTTTCATTGCAAGACTTTGGCGATATTGAGACTTTACAACAAAACCAAGCACTGATTATTGAAAACCTAGCTGAACATCCCAGACTGTATCGTCTCCAACAACGATTGTTTGACCAAGGCATTCACTTCATTATGAATGTGCCTGTGATTGCTCAAGGGCAGCTAATTGGCTCTTTGAATGTGGGAGCAATTCAACCAAGATCGTTAACTGACGAAGATACGGATAATGCCTACGAAGTGGCGAATCAGCTAGCGATCGCCATCCAGCAATCTCGAATGCGTGAAGAATTGCACCGCTACACCGAACAACTCGAAGAATTGGTGAGCAACCGCACCCAACAGCTCGAAGAAGCCAACAGTGCTTTAGAAGCCTTTGCCTACTCTATTTCTCACGACTTACAAGAACCGCTGCGCGCGATGCGGGGATTCGCCACTATTTTGTTAGAAGAATACGATACCGCCTTGAATTCAGTGGGGCAAGATTTACTCTATCGCATTGCCAGTAGTGTAGATCGCATGGACAATCTACTTGTGGACTTGTTAGCCTACAGCCGTTTGAGTCGCGTTGATTTGCCGTTGCAGCCAATTAACCTCAACTTACTTGTGAGGCAGGTGCTGACGCAACTAGAGCCATCCCTGGAAGAAAAGCAAGCTCAAGTCACAGTCGCAGAACCCCTGCTTGAGGTTGTAGGCAACTATCGTACTGTCGAGCAGATTGTCACAAATCTCTTGACTAATAGCATCAAGTTCGTTCCTGCTGGAGTCCAACCCCAAGTCCACGTCTGGAGTGAACGCCGCGATGCCTCCGGCGCGCTACGCGAACGCAGTGTACGATTGTGGGTAGAAGACAATGGCATTGGCATCCAATCCCAGCATTACGAGCGAATTTTTGGTGTTTTTGAACGTCTGCACAGCATTGAAGCCTACCCAGGTACAGGAATTGGACTAGCGATCGTCCGTAAAGGCATTGAACGCATGGGCGGTCAGGTAGGCATGGAGTCAGAAGTCGGTCGGGGTAGTCGCTTTTGGATTGAACTACCAGAATTTATAAAGTAGAACTCAAAAAAATGAAACACATCAAGCCATTAGAGAGTCGGTGAAGGTAGGGTAAGAAATACTCTTGCCTGTTGCCTATTCCCTCCTGAAAGCTAACAACTGACAACTAACAACTAAAAGTCAATAACTCTTAATTTCCGTTAGAGTGAGATCACAATCAAAGTGTGAGGATTGATACTAAATGCGAATCTTGCTGGTGTATCCGATATTTCCTAAAACCTTTTGGTCATACGAAAAAATTTTGGAATTGGTCGATCGCAAGGTTTTGTTACCACCTTTGGGTTTGGTGACGGTGGCGGCGATTTTGCCCCAAGAATGGGAATTCAAGCTGGTCGATCGCAACATTCGTCCAGCCACAGAAGAAGAGTGGGCATGGGCGGATATAGTCATCTTCTCCGCAATGATTGTCCAGAAACAAGATTTATTAGACCAAATTAAAGAAGCAAAGCAACGCGGTAAGTTAGTTGCAGTGGGTGGTCCCTACCCTACCTCTACACCCCACGAAGTTGAAAATGTGGGCGCAGATTTTCTGATTTTAGATGAAGGGGAAATTACTCTGCCTATGTTTATTGAGGCAGTTCAACGGGGAGAAACTTCTGGTACTTTCCGCGCCACAGAAAAACCAGATGTGACAAGTACACCTATTCCCCGCTTTGATTTACTAGAACTTGATGCCTATGACATGATGTCAGTACAATTTTCACGTGGATGTCCCTTTCAGTGCGAATTTTGCGACATTATTGTACTTTACGGTCGCAAACCCCGCACCAAAACCCCAGCACAACTGTTAGCAGAGTTAGATTATCTCTATGAGTTGGGTTGGCGACGTGGTGTGTTTATGGTGGATGACAACTTTATCGGCAACAAACGCAATGTCAAATTGTTGCTAAAAGAGTTAAAAGTTTGGATGGCAGAACATCAATATCCTTTCCGTTTTGATACTGAGGCTTCTGTTGATTTGGCACAAGACCCAGAATTGCTAGAGTTGATGGTTGAGTCTGGTTTCGCTGCGGTATTTTTAGGCATTGAAACCCCTGATGAAGATAGCTTACAACTAACCAAGAAGTTTCAAAATACCCGCAATTCCCTAACTGACGCAGTGCAATCCATCATCAAAGCTGGGTTACGCCCGATGGCTGGATTTATTATTGGCTTTGATGGCGAAAAACTAGGTGCAGGCGATCGCATTGTCCGTTTTGCTGAACAAGCAGCAATTCCTTCTACAACCTTCGCCATGTTGCAAGCCTTACCAAACACAGCATTGTGGCATCGCCTCCAAAAAGAAGGAAGATTGCGGGAAAATCAAGATGGTAATATCAACCAAACAACGTTGATGAACTTTATCGCTACTCGCCCACTAGAAGATATTGCTAGAGAATATATTGAGGCATTTTGTGCTTTATACGACCCAGTGAAGTATTTAGATCGCACTTACCGCTGTTTTTTGATGATGGGTGCGCCACGTTGGAAAGCACCATTCAAAATGCCAGAGTGGGTGGTGATTAAAGCGCTGCTGATTGTGATTTGGCGACAAGGAATCAAACGAGAAACCCGCTGGAAATTCTGGCATCACTTATTCAGCATCATCAAGCATAACCCAGGAGTTGCCGAGCATTACCTTTCTGCCTGCGCCCACAACGAACATTTTCTAGAGTATCGCCAAATTGTGCGCGACCAAATTGAAAGTCAGCTAGCTGAATATTTAGCACAAGGTGTTGAAAAACCATACGTGCCTGTGGAGACAAAAGCAGAGGCAGTAGTTAGTTAAGCATATTGATAAGGGATTTAGGTGATAGGGAAAAACTAATAACTACTGTCACCTATTCCTATCCTTATTTTGATTGATACAGCAGTTCCCGGTGTTATGAGGTACAGTAACAGCAATTAGTAAACCAATTTTTTAAATCTTGAGGATTCATTAAGTTGAGTGCAACTGAGATTACTGTATCAACCATTTTTGTTGTAGTTGGAGCAAAACTGCGTA
>NZ_JAVRBR020000107.1:0-34859 GCF_034531165.2 Dendronalium sp. ChiSLP03b
TGCTCTACCAAACACATTTGGTCTATTATGCCTGCCACTATCCCACAGTGGTCAATATCTTGTACTCTTATTTCTGATACTGATGCTGTCATTCATAAAAAATACCATTAATCTTTTCACTTACCTGCGGAATCTAGGCTATACGATATGGATCGGAGGCGGAGCGTCTCCGGCTCCGCACATCAGTGCATCAAAGATTAAGTGTGTGCCTGCTTCAATCAAAATTACTAATCTGACTTTGGGAAACGCTGCTTGTGTACCCGGACGGCTGCCGGGACGACCAAAAACTCTCGCATTCTCATCACTGTCTGGAACATCAAAACAGGTGCCATCAATGACTACGAGTTGTTAATTTATTTGTCTTTCAGCGGCAAGTATACGGTAAAGGTTGCACCTTGCTTGGGGCTGCTACTGGCTATAATGCTACCTTGATGGGCTTCAATAATCCGCTTGGCGATCGCTAATCCCAAACCATTACTACTACCTTTGCGTGAGGGGTCTGTTGTATAAAATTGCTCAAAAATTCGGGGTAAATCATTCTCATTTATGCCTTTTCCCTGGTCTTGAATTTGAATAACAGCTTGTTTTCCTTGGCTGTATCCAGAAATAACCACTTGAGAGTTGGCTGGTGAGTGTTTGATTGCATTATCCAACAAATTGAGAATCGCCTGTAATAATCGTTCTGGATCGCCCAATATAATTAGGTTATCCACATTAACTTGTGTAGAAATTCTTACAGAACGCATTCGCGGTTCAACTGCATTAACAGCACGATTAATCAATCCATGTAGCGAGATGGCTTGCTTTTCTAGTTCAGCAACTCCTGCTTCTAAACGTCCTAAATCTAGCAAGTCATGGATTAATTGTGATAAACGCTTGGTTTCATTTTCGATAGTTTGGAAAAAGCGATCGCGTAAATCCGGTTCTTCATATGCTCCTCCTTTGAGTGCGTCTACTGTTACCTGAACGTTACTGATAGGGGTACGTAATTCGTGGGAGACATTGGCTAAAAATACCCGTCGTTCTTGGTCTAGGGAAGCTAACCGCTCGCTCATTCGGTTAAGTTCCGCTGCCAATTGATCTAACTCATTATTTTCATGGATCGTTAGCTTATCGCCAAAATGACCGCCACCCAAGCGAATGGCAAAGTTCCGCATAATTTCAATTGGTTTCGAGAGACTACGAGCAAAGCGACTGCTAATTAATGCACACAGTATAATCGTTACTGCTAACGTTCCCAAAATACTCCAAATTACCTTAGCAAACTGTCGCTGAAACTGCTCCAAAGTCATAGACATACGGATTACACCCAATAATTTACCCTTACGCTCAATGGGTCTAGCAATGTAGAGGCGATCCTCGTTTGATAAAACGCCTTTGGCAATTCCTTGTTCTATATGATTTTTTAGAGCTTCCCGCATTCCCGGAACTAGCTGCCAATCTTTCACCTGACTATCTAACTTTGGGTCAGAAGTGGCTATCAGACTGCCTTGTTGGCCAAAAACCCGCAGTGTTACACTTTGTGGTGCGCCATACCGTTTGACTAGCACCTTTACCCGTTGAATATCTTTTTCTTCGAGTGCATCTGCAACACTTTCACTCAACGCACTCGTCCAGTTATCTAAATCTGCTTGTCGCGATCGCATGAAGTAATCATAGAATGACCACAGGATATAACCTGCCATCAACGATGTGCCAAAAGCTGTCAGCATGAGGTATGTGGCTAACAACTTGGCATGAATCGTATTTAATTTAATCCGAGGTAGCCAGCCTGTCATGAAGGCTGCTCTCCAGAACGACGACGCAACACTGCTTTGATGCGTGCCAACAGTTCGCGGCTGTTGAAGGGCTTAGTCACATAATCGTCTGCCCCTGCTTCTAAACCCCAAATTTTCTCAATATCTTGATCCTTAGCTGTCAGCATCACAATGGGGACATTGGAAAAAGCTCGAATTCGCCAACAGACTTCCATACCGCCAACTTCCGGTAACATGAGGTCAAGCAAAATTACATCTGGTACTTGCTTGTGGAATTGTTTGATAGCACTATGCCCATCGGCGGCTGTACTCACTGTATAGCCTTCTTTTTGTAGTGTATAGGTGAGACTCTCACACAGGGCTGCTTCATCATCCACGAGTAAGACGTGTGGCATTTTACATTCTTAATTTAAGACGACTTTTGATAATTATAATTTCTGTAGTCATCTAGATTTCTGACATCTTTCTTTAGATATAAATTTTATTTATATCTATAAATCAGAAAATAAAATGCTGTCTGCCAGCCAGGGAAACATTTTCTGTCTCCATTCCAAAATAAAAAAGGAATATAGGACTTATATTTGATTTTTGAAAACAACTCAGTACACTTTTATTTCTTAAAAAATCACAATTCATAAATACATCTGAGTAATCTGAACCAATCAATAATTACAGGTTTTTCAAAGAGTAGTAATAGGCAATTCAAAATGAGGAAATGTAGTTGAGGGCAGTTTTTTAGCCTTATATAATAACTGCCTGACTAACTTACAGACTTTAATCCATCTAAAGCGAGATTTAATTTCAAGACGTTGACTCCTGGTTCCCCGAAAATACCGAGAAAGCGACCGTTAGTGTTTTGAGCAATCAAAGTTTCTAGCTGTTGGGGTTGAAGTCCTCGCGCCTTGGCGACGCGGGCAATTTGTGCTGTGGCAGCTGCGGGGGTAATGTGCGGGTCAAGGCTGGAACCAGAGGTGTAAACCAAATCGGCAGTAGGTTCTACGCCGACTGTTTTCAGACGATTTAAGTCACCTTCGACTCGTTTGTTGGGGTCATCTTTGCCTTGGATGCGTTCTAGTAATGCTGGGTTACTGGGGGCTAAGTTGCTAGCACCAGAAACTCCTGTTTGCAAAACTCCGGCATCATCTTTTTGGCGATCGCCAGTACTATAGTTAGTGGTACTGGGGCGACTGTTAAAGTAGCGATCGCTAGTGAAAGGTTGACCAATTAAGGCAGAACCCAAAACTTGACCTCGCTGATTTTTGATCAAACTGCCGTTTGCCTGGGATGGAAATACAATCTGTCCAAAAGCAATCATGACAAACGGATAAATAATTGCTGCTATTACCCAAAGTACTAAAGTAGAACGAATTGCTCTGCTAGCTTCACGTGCAAAACTCATTAGAATTTCTCCGGTATAAACATGACGAAAAACAAATAAATTGAAAGACTTAGTGTCACCAGTCCCAAAAGTCCCACAGCCCAAGCTTGAGTGCGAGAAAACTGTTCGCCAGTGGCAGCGTAGACTAAAGGTGCAATCACGAGGTTGAAGCACATTGCCAAGAATAGATACAGTGGCAGTTTTTGTTTGCGCCATTGAGTCCATATTTCAGTTATTCCTGCAAGTACTTGCACAGAGACTTGAGGTAGAAGAATGGATATTAGTTTCATAACAGTTTTGAGTAGTTTGAAATTAATAGGACTTATACCAATTCGTAATTCGTAATTCGTAATTCGTAATTAAGAAAGTCCCATTTAGTCTAGGTTTCTGGATTTGGATCTGTATCATTATTTTTGGGAAATGGTATTACGCACAGGGAACGGAATATCGAACCACAGAGAAGCCAGTGCGTTGTGCGGGTTCTCCGACTTGAAGCAACTGGCGCGACGCAGAGTACACAGAGAAATAAGAGTTTGAGAGAGTTTTTGCGTAATTCCTAATTAAGATAAAGGCAAGATGACATCGATGAGTTTGATGGCGATGAAAGGTGCAATGATGCCGCCCACACCATAAATCAAGATGTTACGTTGCAATAATTGATCTGCTGTCAAGGGACGAAACTTCACTCCTTTCAATGCTAGGGGAATGAGTATCGGAATGATGATGGCGTTGTAGATGAGTGCGGAGACGATCGCAGATTGAGCGCTTTTTAGTCCCATAATATTTAATGCGCCAATGCCAGCAGCCGCAAAGATAGTGGGAATAATGGCGAAATACTTAGCGATATCGTTGGCGATGGAGAAAGTTGTCAATGCGCCACGAGTAATCAGCAGTTGTTTGCCAATAGTCACCAAGTCAATGAGTTTGGTGGGGTCAGAATCTAAGTCCACCATGTTGGCTGCTTCCTTGGCGGCTTGCGTTCCAGAATTCATTGCCAAACCCACATTTGCTTGCGCTAGTGCTGGTGCGTCGTTAGTACCATCCCCAGTCATCGCCACCAGCTTACCTTCTGACTGTTCGCCGCGAATTACGCTAATCTTGTCTTCTGGTGTGGCTTCGGCAATAAAATCATCAACTCCTGCTTCTTTGGCAATCACCGAAGCTGTAATTCGGTTGTCACCAGTGAGCATAATTGTTTTCACGCCCATCCGCCGCAGTTGGTCAAATCTTTCTGGCAAACCGGGTTTCACCATGTCTTTGAGGTAGATGACACCATAAATCTGGTCGTCTAAGCAGACTGCCAAAGGTGTACCTCCCAAACGGGAAACTCGTTCATAGGCTGCGTCTACATCCTGGGGAATATGACCGCCACGGGAACGAACAAATCCTTTGATTGCATCCACTGCCCCTTTCCGCACTTGCTGCCCATTGGGTAGGTTAGTGCCGCTCATGCGGGTTTTAGCAGAAAACTCCACACCCTCTGCTTTACTAGTGTTAAAGTCTATTCCCACTTGGTAATTGTCTGCTAAGTTGACAATTGACCTACCTTCTGGTGTTTCATCAAAGACGCTAGCATCTCTAGCAACTCGCGCCACCTCTTCGACTGAGTAACCATTCACGGGAATAAACTCATCAGCCATGCGGTTGCCCAAGGTGATAGTGCCTGTTTTATCTAGCACCAGCGTGTTAATGTCACCGCAAGCTTCAACTGCCCGTCCAGAGGTAGCGATAACATTAAATTGAGCAACTCTGTCCATCCCAGCAATACCAATTGCACTCAGTAAACCACCAATAGTTGTGGGAATTAAAGCTACCAACAGCGAAATCAGGATGGCGACACTAGCACCCGCACGTAAATTGTTGCCTGCATCCGCACCAAACACAGTACTGATAAAGCTGGCAATGTAATTAACGAAGGGGGGCATGGTTGCGACTACAATCAAGAATACCTGTGTTAATACTGCTAGCAATACTGTCAAGGCAATTTCATTAGGAGTCTTGGTACGTTCTGCACCTTCTACTAAAGAAATCATGCGATCGATAAAACCCTGACCGGGATCGGCACTAATCCGAATCGTCAACTCATCTGAGAGTAGGCGCGTTCCTCCTGTCACCGAACTAGCAATATCTGTGCCTGGTTGTTTGAGTACCGGGGCAGATTCCCCAGTAATGGCAGACTCATCCACCGAACCAATACCCTGAATTACATCGCCATCAGCGGGAATCATGTCATTAGCAATAACTTTTACCAAATCGCCCCGCCGCAATTCTGTAGAATTGACTTTTTCAATGATGCCATCGGGCAAGACTTTACGAGCTATAGTATCTGATCGCGTCAATCTCAGAGAATCTGCCTGAGCTTTACCGCGTCCTTCGGCAACAGCTTCCGCGAAGTTGGCAAATAAGACTGTAAAAAAGAGAATCAAGGTAATTAAACCGTTTAACAGGCGTTGCTGATTTGCTTCTACCTGTAATGTGCCAAACAAATTAGGGTCAAGAGTTACTAGAAAAGTGACAATTGTCCCCACCCAAACAATAAACATGACTGGGTTTTTGACAGCTGTTCGCGGATTGAGTTTAATAAATGACTCTTTAATCGCTCTTTGGTACAGTCCTCGCATATCTGCCTTGGGGGTATGTTTGCGCGAGTCACGAGTTCCGGTTACACGGGATGGATTAGGTTTGGTATTCATAGATTGGGGACTGGAAGGAGAAGGGAGACAAGGGGCAGGGGGAGTAGGGGGAGCAGGGGGAGATAAATGAAGTTCGGAGGTAAATGAATCGAGTTCTGAGGGAGATGAATCAAGTTCTGAGGTCGATGATTCGAGTTCTGAGGTTTATACTTCAAGCTCTAACTCTCCCCTGCCCCCCTGCCCCTCTGCCCTCTTCAGCCGATGCCTTTGCCGATTAAGAAAGCTTCACCAACAGGCCCCAAGGCCAGCACGGGGAAGAATGTTAGTGCGCCTAAGATTAAAATTACGCCAGCGGTTACACCTGTAAATAGTCCGGTGTCGGTTCGCAATGTGCCAGCAGTGTAGGGAATATGTTGTTTGCGAGACATGCTATCGGCAAGCAACAATAACCCAATAATCGGGATGTAACGCCCTGCTAGCAAGCTGAAGCAAGTACTTAGGTTCCACCACAGGGCGGTTACAGTTGGTTGCGTACCTGTGGCAATAGCTAATGGTGATGGTTGGGAATCTCCCAAGCCTTCAAACCCAGAACCATTGTTAGCAGCGGCGGAGGCATATTCGTAGATGACTTGAGCAAACCCGTGAAAACCAGGATTGCTAATTCCTGAAAGTTGGTCGGGGAATGCTAAGGCTATGCCCGCCGGAATCATAATTGAGATTGGGTGAACCAAGAGAATCAGGAAACTGGCAAGCACCACTTCGCGCTTTTCAATCTTGCGTCCGAGAAATTCTGGTGTGCGTCCCACCATCAAACCTGTGGCGAACACTGCCAATATTAGATAAGCAAATAAATAAGCTGTTCCCGTACCTTGTCCGCCCCAAATTATTTGCAGGAACATATTAGAAAGAGTAATAAAGCCACCGTTGGGCATAAACGAGTCGTGCAAACTGTTAACTGCACCGCACATAGTGCCAGTTGTAGTAGCGGCAAACAATGCAGACTGCGCCCAACCAAACCGGACTTCTTTCCCTTCCAAATTGGGTTGCGGATTTCCTAGCAGTGCATTCACCGCCGGATTGCCGTTATATTCCCCAATAGCAGTAATGATTATAAATGCTATGAAAATTACCCCAACCATGCCGTAAACTAACCAAGCTTGCTTGATGTTGTTGGCAAAGATGCCATAGGTATAAATCAAGGCTGTGGGAATTGAAAGCATTGCCACAATCTGAATTAAGTTAGAAAAGCCATTAGGATTTTCAAATGGGTGTGCCGAGTTGATGGCGAAAAACCCGCCGCCGTTCTCTCCTAATTGCTTAATGATTTCAAAGTGGGCAACAGGGCCGCGAGCGATCGCCTGACTGATGTTAGGGTCTTCTAGTGTCGGAAATACTGCCGGGCCTGCTAGTGTTTCGGGAACGCCAGCTGCCATCAGGGCGATACCTCCCACAATACAAATAGGTAATAAAATTCGGGTAATCGAGCGAATCAAGTCTACATAAAAGTTACCCAACGGTCTACCAGTCAAGCCGCGAATAAAAGCAATTCCTACTGCGATGCCTGTTGCTGCTGAGACGAACATGTGATAACCCAGTCCCCACATTTGGCTGGCATAACTCATGTAGGTTTCACCAGAATAGTGCTGTTGGTTGGTATTGGTAATGAATGAAATAGTGGTATGTAGGACTGTGTCCCAGGTTGGCGCACCGATCTTTGTGGGATTAAAGGGCAACCATCCCTGATTCATGATGATGAAGAAAATCAGCAACCCCATGACAATGTTGCTGTACAAAATTGCCCGTGCATACTGCCAACCTGTCATATCTTCTTTAGTTTGAACCCCAACTAAAGAATAAAGCGATCGCTCAATCGGGTTTAAAATTGGGTCGAGAAGAGTACGTTGTTCCAGGAAAATACGCGCCATGTATCTCCCAAAAAAGGGAGTAATCGCTACCACAATTAATAGCGTTAACGCAATTTGAATCCATCCTTGGAGCATAATTTGTAATTCGTAATTTAAACAGTAAAAACATTAAAGTTACTTGTATTAATTTAGATCGTCGAATTATTTAGTAATAAAAACAAGAGATAGAAGATATAAAATCAAGCTTATTTTTAATCTATATACCGTTTACTTTTTCTATATCTAGTGTTTATGGCGTTTAGTTATCTTCTAAACTTCTCTCTTTCCTCTCTTTGCGCTCTTGGCGGGCAGTTCGTTAAAAGAAGTTATCGAACCACCAAGTCGCAGAGAACGCAGAGAGAATAAACTGAGATTTCCACGTATGTTTTATAATTGCTATAGTTAGACAAATACCTCATAAAGAAAAAATGAGATTATTTCCAGCTAAGTTACTGGCTAATAACTCACAATTTGGGAAGTTTTCAGTTATATTGGGGCTGTTTATTGGTGTCATCTTTATGGAGTTTGAGACACCAACAGAATATGTGTTTGGATATCTTTATACAGGCCCAATATTATTGACAAACTACTGGTTTGGGGGAATTGCAACCTTTCAGACGACGGTAGTTGCTGTGTGCTTAACTCTTTTGAACCTTGTTGTACCAGAGGGTGAATTAGCTAAAGTATCCACAGTCGCTAGCCGACTCATCGCAGCAATGGCATTGATTGTCACAGGTATTTTAAGCGATCGCCTCCGTCGTTCTCAAGAAGCGATCGCCTTGACTCGTGCCAAGCTAGAAGCACAAGAAGAATTAGTTAGACTGCGAGAAGATTTTGCTTCCACACTTACCCACGATTTGAAAACGCCACTTTTGGGCGCAATCGAAACTCTCAAAGCCTTTGAACAAGAAAAATTTGGTGCAGTATTGCCAGCACAGCAAAAAGTTTTAGCCACAATGAAACGTAGTCATGAAACTTCTCTGCAACTCCTAGAAACCTTGTTAGATATCTATCGCAACGATACTGAAGGTTTAAAGCTGGACTTAGCACCTGTAGATTTAGTTGTCTTGGCAGAGGAAGCAGCCAGCACTCTCACAGAGTTAGCAGCAAATCGCCGCGTTCATCTCTCGTTTAGCTATGGCGATTCTGATTGGCGGCAATCGCTGTGGGTTCAGGGCGATGCGTTGCAACTGCAACGGGTTTTCACTAATCTCTTAGTCAATGCTATCAATCATTCTCGGCGTGGCGATCGTGTAGAAGTTGTATTGGAACCGCAAGCATCTTATCAAGTTGTAAAGATTTTAGATACAGGTGCGGGTATCCAGCCCGAACAGTTTCCTCATTTATTTGAGCGATTTTATCAAGGGCATAGCGAGCGCCAAGCCAAAGGCTCTGGATTGGGGCTTTATCTATCTCGGCAAATTATTGAAGCTCATGGAGGTATAATCTGGGCAGAGAATAGAGTACCATCTGGTGCTATCTTTGCTTTCAAACTTCCCGTTTATCCGTTTCAGTCCTCTGTAACTGTGTGAGATGCTGCCTACCTCCATCAAAATTCTCTTAGTTGAGGACGATGAACTCTTTCGTTTGGGTTTGCACGTGCGATTGCAACAAGAAACTGGCTTAGAGATTATTGCTGAGGCTGAAGACGGTGAAACAGCCCTTGAGTTAATCAAACAAAATCCTGTTGATGTCGTACTTTTAGATGTGGGATTGCCAGGGATCGGTGGCATTGAAGCGTGCAGACAAATTAAACAGCAAAATCCCAATCTACCAATCTTAGTTTTAACTTCCCATTCGCAAAAACCATTAATTACCCGATTAATTGAAGCCGGCGCTCAAGGTTATTGCCTCAAGGGAATTGCTGCGGAAAAATTAGTATTGGCACTCCGTTCTGTAGCTGCTGGCGCATCTTGGTGGGATGAAACTGCCACAAAAGAAATTCGTTCTTCCTTTGAGTCGGGTTTGTACCAACCTGAGTTAGAAAATATCTCCAAACCTGCCAATCCTTTAACCCAGCGCGAACAAGAAATCCTGTCGCTTTTAGCAGCTGGAAAAACCAATCAACAAATCGCACTGGCACTCTACATTACACCGGGAACAGTTAGAGTGCATGTCCATGCCATTTTACACAAGTTAGAAGTTAGCGATCGCACTCAAGCTGTTATTGTTGCTTTACAAAAACGGTTGATTAAAAAAGAAGATTAAACTGGTTTGTGTATTTACTTGTAAGGATTTTTATATCTTCTGCTGAAATGCGGCAGCATGAGGTTGAATTGGAAGTGTAATCGCAAACTCTGAACCCTGTCCTGGAACTGAATGAACGTTAATAGTACCACCGTGTTTTTCCACAATGATTTGATGGGCGATCGCCAAGCCTAAACCTGTTCCTTTACCAATGTCTTTGGTCGTGAACAGGTGGTCAAAGATTTTTTGTTTAACCTCTTCAGACATACCAATTCCGTTATCTTTAATTGATATCAAAACACCCTGCTGGTTGTTGGTTAATGCCGTTTGGATCGTAATTTGATAATTTTGAGCTGGAATATCTTCTAGCGCTTGTCCTTGATGCATATCTTCCAGCGCATCGATCGCATTGGCAATAATATTCATAAATACCTGATTTAGCTGTCCTGCAAAGCATTCCACCTGCGGAATATTGCCGTAGTTCTTAATGACTTCGATCGCCGGACGCTTTGCATTAGCATTTAGGCGATGTTTGAGAATCAGAATTGTACTATCAATGCCCTCATGTAAGTTAAAAACAACAGGGCGATCGTTATCTACACGAGAGAAGGTTCGTAAACTGGTACTGATATCCCGAATTCGGTGGGCACTGTCTTGTAGTGATTGCACCAATTTGGGCAAATCTTCACGCAGATAGTCGAGTTCAACGTCATTGAGTTTGTTTTGGATGGGGGCTGCGGGCTGCGGGTGATACTCTTGGTAGAGAGCAACAATTTCAAGTAAGTCTTTCATATATTGCTCCACATAAGTTAGATTGCCGTAAATGCAACCAACGGGATTGTTAATTTCGTGGGCAACTCCTGCAACCAACTGCCCTAAAGCAGACATTTTTTCACTCTGCACCAGTTGAACTTGCGACGCTTGCACCTCTTGTAAAGCGTGAGAGAGTTGGGCAGTGCGATCGCTAACTTTCTGTTCTAGAGTTTTCGTCAAGCTGCTCAGATGCAAATGAGTTTTCACCCGCGCTAAAATTTCTTGCTCTTGAAACGGCTTAGTAATGTAATCGACCGCACCCAGATCAAACCCTTTCACCTTACTGTCAATATCTGCCAATGCCGTCATAAAAATAATCGGAATGTTGCAAGTTGCCGGATCTGCCTTAAAGCGACGGCAGGTTTCAAACCCATCAATTCCAGACATCATCACATCCAGTAAAATCAAAGCTGGCTCACTGTGCTGTGTATGGTTCAGCGCCCGTTCTCCACTCAGAACACTTGCCACCTCAAAGCCTGCATCAGTCAGTGTCTCGGAAACAACTTCAATGTTCGCTGGCGTGTCATCAACAATTAAAATGTATCCGGTTGTGGATGTAGACATGGCTTTTTCAGGAATTAAATAAGTGAGCGATATTAAATTAAGAAAGAATATATTTTTTGAAAAACAGGGATATTAACTGTAAACTCCCTGTATCAAACTTTTTATGTGTATATTAATTACGAATTACGAATTACGAATTACGAATTAGCCAAATATTGCTGAATTAGTTGTTCAATTTTCTCTGACTGAAATTGTTTTGCCAGGTGCAATACTTGTTGAATGAAAGGATTGTATCTAGCATCCACTTGAACGATTTTTTCAGCTTCTTCTTTGAGTTTTTTCAAGCGATCCTGTTGGGCGAGAACTAGCAATTGTTGTAAGTCCTCAACTGGGGGCAAAATCAATTCATTGAGGTCTTCCGACTGTTCTACAATCGCCTCGGTAGGTTCATATCTCCAAGTAAGTTGCAAGAATTTCTCTAGCAAACTAAAAAGTTCATCGGTGTGAACGGGTTTTGGTAAAAAGTCATCGCCACCAGCATCAATACTCATCTGCCGATCGATTTCAGCTACTGAGGCGGAAGAAACGATCGCCTGCAAATGCTTCAAGTCTTCAGAACTTCGCAGTTGCTTCAGCATCGCGAATCCGTCCATGATTGGCATAGCTAGGTCGGTAATAATTAAATCGGGCTGTTGCTGTCTCGCCTTTGCTAAAGCCTCTTGACCGTTTTCGGCTTCGGTAATTTTGAAACCGAGTGGTTCTAGTAGATTCGCTAACACAGAACGATTTTCCCAGCGATCGTCTACGATGAGGATGTGTCGTGGCTGTCCTTCGTAACCGATGATTTGCTGTCCAGAATTCTTAGAATTTTGTCGCACCCAATCTGAAGCGCTCGCCACTTCCACCTCAAAGCTGAAATTGCTCCCCACACCAAGTTGACTGTTGACTTGAATCTGTCCGCCCATCAACTGGACAATTTTTTGGCTGATGGCAAGACCTAACCCTGTGCCTTCAGATTGACGATGGCGATCGCCCACTTGTTCAAATGCCTGGAAAATTTTCTCAACTTGATCTGGTGCAATTCCGACTCCGGTATCTTCAATTTGGAATTCGATCCGACGAGAAGGCTTTTGAGCATTATCCGTTACTTCCACTTTCAGGGTGACTAAGCCTTTATCTGTAAATTTGATTGCATTCCCCAACAGATTTAGCAACACCTGACGCAGACGCTTTTCGTCAGCTTGAATGCCTTCCGGCAGATGAGGGTCAGGTTGATAAACAAAGTCAATACCTTTTTCGTCAGCCCGAATACGACAGATTTCGACAACACCTTGCAGGAACGAAGGAAAATGCAGCGCTTTAGGAGAAAGTTCTAGCTTGCGGGCTTCAATCTTAGATAAGTCTAAAACGTCATTAATTAAAGTCAGCAAATGAGAGCCGCACTGGTGAATAATGTTGATGCCATGACGCTCTTTCTCAGGTAATGCTTTGGAACGGTTGAGGATTTGAGCATAGCCGAGAATACCATTAAGAGGCGTTCGCAGTTCGTGGCTCATGTTAGCCAAGAATTCGCTTTTAGCTTGGTTAGCGGTATCTGCCGCTTCCTTAGCATCTTTCAGTTCAGCCGTTCGTTCAGCAACCCGCGTTTCCAGTTCTGTGAAAGATTCTCGCAATTGCTTTGCCATGCGATTGAACGATTGTGCTAGCACCCCTAGTTCTTGGAAGGGTGGTTCTTTCACCTGTTGATTTAGCTGATTGGCAGCAATAGCTTCTGATGCTTGACTCAGCTGCAAAATTGGCTGAGTGATCCAACGAGAAGTATAGACACCCAAAATGGTAGCTAACGTCAATGCTCCCAAACATAGAAGAATCGTTGTGCGCGTATTGGCATTAATCTGTCCCATGAAGTCAGACTCTGGTACAGCAACCACAACTAGCCAATCCAATCCCCACTTGTCACGCCAAGGTGTTACCTGTACAAACTGACGTTGACCATTGAGTTGAAACTCCAGTGATTGATTGTTCTTGATTTTTTGCAGTTCACCAAAATGCTCGGTTAAATATTTTGCAGTTGAGCGAATCAGAGGGTCTTGGCTGTTAGATGCGCTGAGTCGTTCGGCTTTACCATTACTGAGTGTAAAAGGCTGTTCCTTGCTAGAACTGGCAATTAATAGTCCATTACGTTCTAGGATAAAAGTTTTTCCGGCTCGACTGACTTTCAATCGCCGCAGAAAATCACCAATCTGCGTCAATCGTTGATCGACTCCAATAACACCAATCAGGTTTTTGTTTTTGTCGTAGACTGGGCGATTTGCAGAAACAGATAGGGTGTATGGCGGAGACTGCCACTGATAAAGAGTCCAAGTTGGTTTGCCTGCTTTTGCAGGTTCTTGATACCAACCTTCTTCTTTGGCAGTGTAAGGGCCATTGTTAATTGCCAGACTAGTACGATTTCCTTGACTATCAGTATTGTAGATGTACCAATTCTGGTTACCGTTGCGTCTTTGAGAAACTTCATCAACAGTGACTCGACCATCCTCAAAGAAACGTCCAGAACCTGTGAACTCGCCTGTTTTAAATGCAAAGCCGATGTAGCCAATGTTATATAGTTGCAGTTGCTTCCAGTAAAACTGTCCTAGATGTTCAAAATCTTCAGGCTTGAGCAATCCCAGATCCATCGCATCCCCGTTGCTTTGAGCAAGATGACGCGCTGTGCTGAGATAGCTATCAAGATGCTGATCCACGCGATCGCTCACTTCACGGCGCAGTTGTGATGCCAGATTGTTGACCGCTTTCTGTCCATTCCGTAGGGATAGATATCCAGTTAAGCCTACCGCTGCGAAGATTTGCAGCACAAATGGCACAATCAGAACTAGTCTCAGAGGCAAGGAGCTACTAAATTTAACACTCGGCTGAGTCACGGCTGTGGACACTCCAATCCTTTTAAGTACTAGAGTACCCATGTGTCGCAGTTGACTATCATGACCAGGGGGAGTGAGCCAGCAGGGCTTCAAAAGCAATTATCCAAGCTAGTAGATGCCCATGAACTGGTATAAGCAATTGTCAGTTTGGCGAATTAAGACTATCCTCAGTTAGTCCAATAGTAATATCTGATGATATGGGAGAAAAAACTATAGCAGCTGTGTTTGATGGCAAAGTCTTCTATCCTCTTGAGGAAATCGTCCTGCCAGTTAATACCCGTGTGCGCTTAAGTATTGAACTTTTACTGCCTGACGAACAAGAAACCACATCATTTCTAGCCACCGCGCGATCGCTCAAATTAGAGGGGCCGCCTGATTGGTCTGCTAACATTGACAAGTATTTGTCAGGTCAGTAACCTCAGCATGAAGTCTGAAGTTTTTCTTGATACATCGTTTGCGATCGCTTTGTCTGCACCCTGCGATCGCTTGCATCAGCGAGCTGTCCATTTAGCTAAGTTGTTAGAAGCAGCAGGCACACGCTTAGTCACGACACAGGCAGTTATGTTGGAAATTGGCAATGCTTTATCCCAACAACCCAATCGTCATGGTGCAGTAATCTTATTGAATTCTTTGGCAGCAGATCCAAAAGTAGAAATTGTGCCTCTGTCCTCAGAACTTTATGAGAGAGGATTCCAACTATATTGCGAACAACCTGAAAAAGAATGGGGTTTTATTGATTGCGTATCTTTTATTGTTATGCAATATAGTGGTATTACGGAAGCATTAACTGCCAACGAGCATTTTCAACAGGCAGGATTTCGCGCCTTGCTGCGAGAAGTTTGGTCTTAGTCAAGATTAGTGGCGATCGCAGTGAAAGTCCCGAAAGGATTTATCATCTATAACTGCGCTTCTTGTCACAAAGGAAGATACTGAATCTGTCCTTCCAATTCCCCAGCTAGGCTGCATTCTAAAATTATGAAAATATCCTCTATCACTCGTCCAATCGGCGCATCAAAGCTGACCTCGATAACCCCTGGCATAGCAACTTTAACATGATTCCTGCTCGGCTTTACGAGTAAGTAATCTATCGCGCAACCCTTGAGGATCGAATCTTGTCTGGTTCATCCTACGAATTTCTTGTGCTTGCTGCTGTCGCTGCTGTAGTCTCTAGTGGTGCAGGTTCAGCTACGATTGCTAGTGCCATAAATAATGTCAAGAGCTATACTTTGATGGTAGCAAACGTCTGTCCGATGCAAGACACATGGTAGATTGTGTCCGCCTCTACAGCGAGGGCGATCGCACTGTGGTAAAACCTCAAGTTAGCGATGAAGAAGTTCAGAAATATTCATCAACTCTTTGCGTTCTGCTATGTCTATAGGTGTCTTGCCTTGACTGTCAGGAATATTTAGATCGGCACCTGCTGCTAATAGCAGTTTGACTGCTTCTTCTTGACCAGTTTCTACAGCGAAATGCAATGCAGTCCGGCTGATACCGTCACCCCGAAAAAAGATAATAACCTTATCGTCAGGTTTGGAGAGGATGTTTATGTCTGCTCCTGCTGCAATCAAAACTTTCGCTGCTTCTATAAAGCCTTGATTGATTGCTAACATCAATGGCGTTCTTCCTTGAAGGTCACGAGGGTTGAAATCTGCTCCTGCATCAATCAAAATTTGTATAATTGTGAGCAATTTTTTGGAAATATTGTTATCTGCTTCAGCCAATCCTTGTCCTGATAGCATTTGGTTAAACTTAGGAGCATAAAAAACTGCTACAAGCGGTGAGAATTCATGCATTCCTATCTTATTGACATTTGCTCCAGCAGCAATCAATGTGCGTACAATCTCAACATTTGCCCGTTTACAAGCTGCTGTTAAGGGTGTATCTTGACCAGTCTCCCTTGTGTTAACATTGCATCCTGCATCTAACAGTAACTGGACAATCTCTGGTGTACTCTTTTCTGCTGCGTCAACCAATAAACGAAAACCTGTCCCAAATTTGACAGCAGCCCCAGCATCAATTAACATTTTCACAATTTCAAGATTACCTTTGCGAACTGCCTTTGTTATGGAACACAATCCAGGGTTTTCGTTGTTCCAATTAGGGTCGGCTCCTCCATCGAGCAGTATCTTAGTAATTTTTGTATAGCCTTTATCAACAGCAAACTCTAGAGCATCAAAGGTAAAAAATTCTTCAACTTTTGCATTAACATCAGCTCCAGCTTGAATTAATGCCTGTACAATATCTGCTCTCTCCTGCATTGTGGCAGCAATTAGCAGCGTTGGTTCGTTCTTCTTTCTACCTTGGCGCTTTTCTGTTTCCACCAGTTGCTGAAAGAATTCAGTATCTTTGGCTTGTGCAGCAGTTGAGAGGCGATCAAATACAGCATTTGCTTTCTCTGCGGATATAGCCTGTGTAGCTTCGTCTTTATTAATAGACTGAAACAGCATTTCAACCAATTTATTTAATTCATTCTGCATCGTCTTCATCCAGTTGCTTGGGTTCTTCTTTTGCTAAAGTTTCTTTGATACAAACCCAATCAGCACGTTCAATAGTGTTCTCAGATCTTTTCTCAACTGCTAATGTGGGTTTTCCGTTATCAGTAACTGGGTAACAAGCGGGTAAATAAATGCCTAGTTCAGTAAAAAATGTGTTGACAAACTGCACCCTTGGTTCAGTATTCACGTCGTATTCTTGATCGGAATCATAATCTTCATCATCTTCAGGACACCAGTCAAAATTTATATCTGGTTTTTCACGGAACTTTGATTCAAAGTGGGTATCATCAGCATTTACAAAGCGTTCCCAACGCTCACCATTGTTGAAAAACTCGTACTCAATCGCTACAGATGTATCCTCTTCCATCAATGTAATTGCTTTTGTTTCAAATCTGGCGGAGAGTTCCTTCGCTTCTCGTCGAACATCCTGAATTTCATCTCCAGTAAGATTAAATAGCGATCGCAAAATCACAGTCCATTCATTACCACGGACTTGAACAAAGGGAATTGCCCACTCAAGTTCTTCGTATTCTTCACTGCTTCTCAAAGGCAGGTTTTGCTCCCAATGAATTTCTCGGCTAGCAATATTAATTTCCTTCATGCGAAAGGTTTTGTAGTCCATTCGCTCTCTAATTTTTTGTGCCTGGGAAAGCTCAATAAATGCTTTTACTGTTTCCTCAATTGGTGCTTTAACAGCAATTAACGAGTACTCTGGATGTCCGTTGTAGATAAACTTGAGAAAATCGACTACACCCAATTTTTGCTCTTTTAAGAGTTCTTTCACAACTAATCTCGCACAACTTACAACCCTATACTTCCCTGTTATCGCTGTGATTTAACAGTTTAATTAGGCTACATAAACCCTTAAAAACGATAGCCAACACTGAAGTAAAAGCCATCATCCTGGGCATTTGTACCTCGGTCGTCCAAATCAATTAAAGGCAGTGCGTAATCTAGCCTCAGATTAAGGCGGGGTATTGGCTCGAATAAAACTCCCAATCCTAAACCAGCTAAAAACTTTTGCCTTTGTAAGCTGTTGGGATTATCATTAACATTCCAGATGTATGCTAAATCAAAAAATGGGGCAAATTGTAACGTCGAATTTCCCGCAGAATCGCGTTGGACTGTAAAGCGGTCTTCCAAAGAAAATCGGACTCCGTTATCACCTGCACGGACGTTTTGCCGATAGCCACGCACCGATTGACCGCCACCAACGACAAACTGTTGGGAGGGTAACAAAGCATTCGGTGTCAGTTGTACCTCAGCTTGGGCAATTAATAAATTATTTTCATTCAAGCGTTGCACTCGCTGCACTTGTGCCAACCAACTAAAAAAGCGACCGTCGGGAACGGGGTCAGAGTTGATAGTGGCATCAAATACATCAATCCCTAAACTAAATAGCGATCGCAATGCCCAAGCACCCTGAGTATCCCGACGTACATAATCTTGTCCGAATTTAATGACGCGGGTACGACTGTTACCTTCAACGTCAGGGCCAAAGCCAAAGGGTGTCGGCCCGGCAAAGGTAAAGGTTTGCCCATTCTGAACGGCGAAACCTATAGATAAAGCAAATTCTTCACGCGGCGATCGCATCAGTGGTTGTCGATAATTAATCTCATATAGCTGAGATTCTCCACTAATATCGAAGCTCTTAAACTCTCCTTGAATAACTTCATTATTATTAATCGAGGTTCGCAGTTGTAAAGTACCATTCATCGCATTCAATGGCACTCGATAGCTAAAATCATAAATATTGGAACCTCCCTGCGTAGTTCGATAATAAGATGCAGCAATTTCATCGCCCATACCTGTAAGGTTGCGATAAGCAGCGCTGACACCTAATCTTTCAGAACCGATGCTGGGTGGAGAATAATTATCAATACTTAATATGCCATAAAAGGGGTCAGCCTCAGTGACGCGCACGACGAGAATACTTTGACCAAGATTAGTACCAGGACGCAAGCTAGCTTCGACGTTGGAAAACAGGGGGTCAGTCCGCAGCAATCTTAATTGGTCTTCTAGATTGGCGGTGGCAAGAGGCTTACCTGCACCTAATAAGATGCGCGATCGCACATAATTAGGATTCAAACGTTTTGTACCTTGGATTTCGATTTTTTCCAAGCTGCCTTCAATTACCCGAATTTCCACAACGCCATTCGTAATTTTTTGGTCTACCAAAATAGCCCTTGAGGTGATGTACCCCTGATTTAGGTAAAGTTGCGTGATGGCATTGGCAACGTTGCTCAATTCATCTAAAGTGACAGAACGTCCTTCCACTGGCTTAGTAATAGCATTCAATGTCTCTGCATTAAAAATTGTGCTGCCTGTCACTTGAATTTTCTCTACCCGGATACTCTCAGAAGTTGGTGTTGGTGAGGCTTCTGGGGTAGGAGTCGGCTGTAAGGGTGGCTGTTGTGGTGGTAGCGGTTCTGGGACTGACTCAGGTTGGGGAAAACGGTCTTGGTTGCGATCTCCTTCTGGATTTGGTGCTTGTGCCTGTGCTGTGTAAGTCAAAAGTAAAAAGGCAAAAGTCAAAAGAAGGGTTCCAGATATAAATCTAGGTAATGGCAAAATGATGTGTTTGTTAAGCAAAATTAAATAAATTTGATTTGTGGGATGTTGCATTGGAATGCCAACTATCAAAAATCATACGTAAATATGTTTATTGTTTCTTTCTTTTGTTATTTATCTTTTGACTTTTGCTTTTTTTTAACGTGCTTCACCAATTAAAGTAAATGCAGCCCAATCTTTAGGGTTGGGGAATTGCTTCATTGTCGTCAACATAGCGTTACGTAAGGCTTGTGCTTTATTAGGATTCTGCTTTAACTGACGATAAAACTCGGTAGTAATTGCAGCTGTGGGAATATCAGGTGCTGCCCACTGGGAGACAATAATACTGGGGATACCAGCAGTCATCAATGCTAGAGATAAACCAAGTACACCCTCGCCAGTCTTAGCATTTCCAGTTTCACCTGCACTGAGAAAGACTAATCTAGCGCGTAAACGCTGGCCTTTTGGTTGGGCATACAAATTGAGAATTTCGCTAGCGGTAAGCAGTCCGTCACCATCAGCGCCAGCGAGTGCGATCGCTCCTGGTATCCCTTGTCTTTTCACATCGTCTAATATGCTGTAAGTTGCCAAATGAATTGTCTTAGCTTTTGGTAACAAAGGTAAGATAGTTGCTTTGGTTGCTTGATTGCCAATTAATGCTGTAGTTTTAAATAAATCGGCAATTTCTAAAGCTTCTTGTTCTGTATTTACTAGTGGTGGTAACGGCTGAAGTTTTTCACCAATTACTCGTGCAATTGATGGCATAGTTGGATTGCCCACCACAACAACTTTACTACCACCTGTATTGTTACGTCTGTCTTTAGTTAACTTAAGAATTTGAATTGCTGGTACTGTTGTAATTGTGTGTTTTTCAATCAAGTATTTACCATAAATATCAACTAAAGCAGGGAAGGGAATAAACCATAATTCATCCTGGGGTATAAAAATGACCTGTTCTGTAGGATTTTTGGGTAATAAGTCGGCAATCGGTTTTATCAGTAACTGATTTAGTTGTAATAACGGCTGATAATTATTTTTTTGTGCTGTTCTCTGATTGAGCAAACCCAGAGAAGCAGGAATACTAGCAACAACTTCTGTTATAGAGTTAATGGGAGAGATTATATTTTCTGACTTGAGGTCGATCTGGCGAAATATCACTTTCCCTGTGGGTTGGATTACCCACACATAAAGTCCAGCATCTGGAATAGTTGTATATTTTACTAAAGTAGCTTTTTGGTCTTTAGCAATTGCTTGAATTTCGTTAATTGTTACTGGTGCAATTTGCTTAGGCGCGACTTTTAAACCAGTACCTGCCGATTCAGAAGTTAAACGCATTCCCAACAGCTTTAAAAAAGCCATTGTGCTACCTTGTTCGGCTATTTCTAAAGCTGCTTCTGGTTGATTTTGGGCAATTAGTATTTGTTGCAGCAAGTTATATGTATTAGCTTGTTCGGCAGCATAATCATTTGTATTTCCTAAATTTGAGCGGAGAAATTGCCAAGCTTTAGTGCTATCCGATAAGGTTTGCTCAGCATCATTAAACTTACCAGATTTGAGAAAAACAAAAGCTAAATTATTTAAAGCCATTCCCTGACTAAAAATATCCTTAGCAGCTTTGGCAGATGCTAATTGCTCTTGATATAGTGCCAAAGCTTTGTCATACTGTCCTGCAAAGGAATAAGCACGTCCTAGCTTTTTGATTAAATCTGCTTTGTTAACAGGATTTTGAGATTTTTCTGTAAGTGCTAGCTGTTGTTGATAAAAAGCGATCGCCTGCTCTAAATCTCCTTGATTTTCATAAGTTTCAGCTAACAGTTTTAAAGTCAGATTTGTTAAAGATTTATCGCCTGACTGTTGTGCTAGTTCTAACTCTTGTTGATAAAGAGCGATCGCGTGAGGATATTGCTTTAATTGTCGATAAGCCGCAGCCAGATTTTGTAGAGAATAAACCTGTAAATTACGATTATTATTTTCTTTAGCAATTGCTAACTGTTGCGAGTGAAAATAAATCGCCTGTGCGTATTCGCCTTGTGTCTCATGCATCAAACCAACATTACTTAAAAATGCCGCTTCTCTATCGGGATTACCAATTTTCCGTCTGAGTGCTGTCGCTCTTTCTTGTAATTCTTTGCCTAACTTTTCATCACCAATATTAAAGTAAGTATTGCTGAGACGTTCTAAAATTTGAACTATACTTGGTTGATTGCCGACATCCTGCATCAGTCTTAAACTTTGATTATACAAAAAAATAGCCTTTTGGTATTTACCAAGAGTGAAATTCATTTCGCCTAATCGCCATAAAGCATTGGCTTCCCCCGTGCGATCGCCTATTTCTTGATAAAGTTTCATCGACTCTTGTAAAGATGCTACAGCGGCTGCAAATTGTCCGGTAGTTAATTGTCTATTCCCCAATCTTAAAAGTAAATCAGCACGATACTGAAGGGCTGGTATTTGATTTGATGTTGGTACAGCTAGAGATGGTAAAAGTAAAATATTGAAAGGCAAAAGAAAGAAAAAAAATAACGATAATATTAGGTTATACCTGTTAAATATCAACGATGTTAAAATACTAATTTCTAAAGTTTTAGGTCTTTTGTTAGACATAAATAAAGTTATAAAAAAACATTATTAATATTACTTTTTTGGTAATAAAACTTGCTTTTTAACTACAAATACACTAAGTGTTAATTACGAATTCCGAATTATTTTAATCAAATCCTGGAGGTAGTTCTAAAGGTGAGAGTTTTCCTGGTTGGGAAGGTGCAGGTGAACCAGGACTGGGGGAAGATGGCGGGGAGGCTGTTGGTGTAGAAGATGTTGAACCAGCACTACCAGGAGTTTGTGCGGGTTGTCCGACTGAAGGCGTAGGAATCACAGGTATTTCAGGTTTACCTCCTTCTAGTTGTGGTAGCTTATTTGTCGGACTTGATGCTGGAGTAGGCGGGAGAAAAGTTTCAATAGTCACCGCACGACTGATTTTTTCGCCAGCAGCGCTAGTTACTTGCAATGTAATTGTTTCGCTACTAGGTTGTTGACTGATTGGGTAAGGTATAGCGCCAGTACGAGTAACAGTTCCGGGTGCAGGAAGTAACTCAACTTTAATATTGCTGCTGCCTTCTACTTTCCAAGATAAGTTGAGAAATTTGCTTGATTTAGCTTGATTAATAGGAATTGAATATTTGGGTAGGGGAGTACCATTATTGATTTTGAATTCTACAATTTTACTGGGCAAAGGTTGAACTTTAATTACATCTGTTTTTTGAGATGCACTTGGTTTGTCAATATCAGTTTTAGATAATAATTGTAGTTCAAAAATATAATCTCCTGCACCCCGAGTATTTGTAGGGACATTTCGACAATTTAATTGATTTTGTTGTTGTTTACAAAAAGCCTTAAGTTCGTTAGGAACATCTTGACTGAAATTATATATTTCTAGTGGACTATTGACTAAATTTTCAGGCGATCGCCCAATCAATCGCAGTTTTTTAATTGTATCTAAATTATTGATTTTCCAATTTAAGCGAATTGTATCTGGGCTAATTTTATTATTCTGTAAATTGATGGGAACTTCTTGATAAAAGGGTTTGGCAGAGGAAAACTCTAAAATTGTGGGTGGAGGCACAGGAACAATTTTGATTATATTTGTCTTCAAAATACCAGCCGCTACCTCTAGATTCTTTTTGGAAAACGCTTGCAGTTCAAAAATGTAATCGCCAGGTTTGCGCGCATCTGTCGGCACATTTGAGCAAGTTAACATTGCCCCCATCTGACAATATTGCTGGAGTTCCTTGGGCACTCCGTCGTTGAAGTTATAAACAATTGGTTGCACCGCAGCAGTGCCATCGGCAAACAAACCACTTAAAGATAAGTTTTGCAGTGCCTTGGGGTTGCGGATTTGCCAACTCAGGCGAATAAAGTCACTGTTGGCTTGTTGATATAAAGCGTCTGGAGAGTTAAATTGCAGGATTTTTGGCTGTGCAGGAGGTCGCAATAGCCACCATATCAAAAATGCGATCGCACCCACAGTTCCTAAAACAGTTAGCAACACTAGTAAAAACTGCCACCAAGGACGAGGTTCCCAAATTAAAGTCCCTGGTAAGGAAGCATAAGGCAGAGGTAATTGCTGCTGGTCTTCGATTTCAATGCGGAAGTTGAGTAATCGTCCCGCCCCAAATATTGGACGATGCCACCATTTGACTGGTGTTACTGTTATCTGTGTACTAACTTTCTCTCCAGGCAATACACGCAGCAGTGCTGGCGAAACTGTATATGTACACAACTTATCTTCCTCAGCAGGAATCACCCGACAAAAGATTTCTCGCATGGTGTTTCCGGCATTGGTCAACTTGACCTCAAACACCCCATGTTTACGCCTCACCCTACCTATCACAATTAGTAGTTCTGCATTCAGTAGATAAGATGGCAAAATCTCAAAATACACCACATCCAACAGTACCAAGTCTGGATTGTTGGCAGAGTACAGGCGGATGGTGGGATAGTATAGACCAGCAGTAATACCCAGAGGCAGATTGAATTGTAGTAAAATTTCTTCTTGTTCGCCAGGATTAAGATTCAACCCCATATTGGGTATTACTAATCCCGCCGTCTCCAACCCTTCTGGGTAGCGGACGCTAAACCAGCTTTCCTCAAAATCCGTGCAACTCAAGCGAAAACGGTCTACTCGGTCAGAACGATTGTGGACATTGACATTGACTTGGAGAATGCCTCCTGGGGGAATTAAAGCAGGCGATCGCGAACTTGTTGGTGGTAAAAGTGTAAACGTGGGGTCACTCACTCTGACAACAGTTTCAATCGCAGGTAAAACCTGAATTCGCGCCCCATGACGAATCGGCGTATCCTCTGGGTAATGTAGGGGTGCGTCAATGACTATCGAGTAATTGTAAGTACTGGGAATTGCCGTTAAAGGGACTTGAAACTCAAATAAAACCTCACTAATTGAATTGGAACCCAATGCCAACCGCTGGCGGGGTGCAACGCACCATTGAATTATCTGGTGGGATAATTCGTCGATAAAAACATCGATTAACGCACTCTCTGCACCTTTATTAGTAACCGTCACGTAAATCTCAAACTGAGAACCTGCCTGCACCGCGTAATCGCCCGAAGGATTGAAAATTACAGCTAAGGGATTACCAGGTGCCAGACTTTGTTGGATTTTTTGCTGCTGAATGCCACGTTTAGCCGCGAGATTCACCCGATATTGAACTTCACCAGAAGTTAAGATTTCCTGGACGAAACCTTGTTCAACCAACTCATCCAATAAAGCCAGAGTTGCTTGTTGATTCAAGTCTATGTGAAATGCTGCTTCGGCTAAAGTTACACCATCAGACGTAGACTTCATCAGCCACTGCACAATTTTGCGCTGTTGAGACGGCAGTGTCAGTACCTCTGCCATCGTCAAACCTGCTCTTGAACCTGTGATTCTCGCATTTGTGGCAGTCATACTTATCACCCCATAAAAAAGTTAAAAGTTAAAATGTAAGTAGGTCGGTGTTAAAAATTGGTGTTATGACAAGGCAGGAGGCAGAGGGCAGAAGGCAGAAGGGAAGAGGTTTTTAGACAACTTTACTTTTCGTTACATACTTCGGTTTTTTTGCGCCTTTCTACTTAAAACAGATTTTAAATACTTTTTAAAATTCTCTTTTCTTTCTTCTGTTGGTGTTCTTGGCGCGCTTGGTGAGTCCAGCCCTCATCGTGACGGAAACCGCCAAGATGAGAGATTGGCGTTAGCGAGCCTGCGTTCGCGCAGCGTCTCGTAGAGAGCGTCACCCGAAGGGCGGTTAGTAATTCTTTTAAGAATTTATTTTTTACACGGCGAATTTTTATCAAATTTTATAATATTTAACATAACTTCTGTATTATCATTACCGCTAATTATTAAAATCCGATCTTTAACTACTTTGACATCAACACTATTAAATCTGTGAGAATCAGAACGTACTTGTATGCCATTAGGAAAAGCTCGCCTACCTTCTTTTGTCAATGACCATAGCATCACCCGATTATCATCTCCCCCGCTAGCCAAATAGCAACCATTATCACTAATAGCAACCGAGCGCACTGCCTTACCACCATGACCGTCAGACCACCTATCAAGAACTTGACATTTATTATTTTTACTATTCAGGCATGTTTGCATATTCCACAAAGTAATCTGTCCCTTATTATCGGATGTCGCTAGCAGATTCGGTCTGTATTCAGAACTATCCAAACTGACAATATAATCATTTTGACTTCCTGGAGGATTGTATGGTACTTTCCACAGTTTATTTTGGATTAAATTCCAGACCTCTAAATTGTTATACCTTCCACCAATCGCTAAGTTTTGCCTGTCTTGTCCAACTAACGCTAGACCATAAACAGAAAACTTAACATCTTGGCTCTTTATAGGTTTAGTAATACTTGGGGTATTCTCTAATAAAGCATTATTGGCATCCCACTGCAAAACGGAACCACTGCCATGACCGCTAAATAAAAAACGTGAATCTGGGCTAAATTCTAGAGCTAAAACGCGGTCTGTTTTATTTAAAGTGAAAGTGGTTATAGACTTTTTAGTACCACTAAGTACACTCCAAATTTGGATTTCTCCATTTTCTAAGCCTGCTGCCACTACATCATTATCTACAGGTTTATAGCGGACAACACGTACTGCTTTTCCTATATTTTTGGCTATTTTGCCATGTTGTTGATTGATGAATAGGTTGGTAAAGCCTGCAATATTCCACCTGATTATACTTTGGTCTTGAGAGCCACTTATAGCGCGATCGCCCACACCATTAAATTGCACAGAAGTGACAGAACGGTGGTGTCCAAACAATGGATTGGCAGGGTTAAGCCATGACACCGCCCAAACTATGTATAGCAACAAAAATCCTAATAGCAACTGTAGCCAAGGATGAAGAACAGGATGAATAGTTAGTTGCAGAAATTGGTTTTCGTTATTAATATTGACTCGCTTATCCGACGCAATAGCTTTAACTATAAATGAAAATTTTTTGGCTAGACCAAACCACCACCGCCGCTTACTTACCAATAGTTGCAAATGCTTCGTCTCACCTGGATTTATATCAATTGCTTCAGGCTGAAATTCCAGGAAACATTTCGCCTGTTCTTCTTCACCTTTTTTGATCTGAATGTGTACCTGCTGGCTTAAATTGCTAGCATTCTTACACTCAAGTAAATAAGTCGTAGAATTAATCCGCCACTGCGGTAGCCAGGAGCGAGATGGGGGTATCCGCTGCTTTTCTGGAATGCACTGGAAATCAATAAATCCCCCTGGTATAACTTTAATCACCCCTTCTGAACTACGAAATGGCAGACCATTTAGGTGGGTAGCTTCAATGGTGAAAGAATATGCTTGAGTGGGGACTTCTTCAGGAACTGGCAGTTGGCACAAAAAAGATGTTTCTACCTTAGCACCCGGAGCAACTTGCAAAAGTTTTTCAACACCATCTAGTAGCCACTGTGGGTTTAATCCGCAAAACCTAAGTGAAACAGTCGTAGGGATTTGACTGGGATTGACTACGCGGACTGGGATTTCAATTAGTGTCTGTGGTTGAGCCGAAAATTCTCGCACAGGTAACTCAACCAGCATGGGTACAGAACTAGTCCCTACCTCCACTACCAAACGCAGTAATTGTCTGTCCTCATCCCGCAGTTCCAGTGAGAAGATGCGGACAATTAGGTTCATTTTGCCGACAAAACCTGCAACAGGTGTATCGGTAATGGTCACATAAAACTTTGTAGTGTCTCCAGGTGGATTTTTTGCACTGACGGCAGGCGAGATATTGTACCAATTAGAACCTAGACTCGAACTGCCACCTGCGGCAATAATTTCTAATTGAAAAGAAGCAAATTGATTGCTTTCATTAACAACAGTCACTTCAAAAGAGACAGGCGAACCACCTGGTTTAAAGTGAAGTACTTGTGTAGAGATTTTAGTATTAACGAGGTTGACTGCCATAAGTGAGTGCTGAGTTATGAGTAGTAGAGACGCGACGCCAGTCGCTACAACGGGGGGAACCCCCGCAACGCGCTGGCTCATTAATCGCGTCTGTTGTCATTGGTTATTCTCCGCGTCCCCCTGTCTCTGTGTCCTCTTCATCTACCCTATTGTTCTAGTTTGTTAAAGACACTTTTCAAGACATCGGGCTTGGTTGGTGTGGGTAGAATAGTCTGTCGCTGTAATTGGGTCATTTGCCTTCTAGCCCAAGCAAAATGCAGGATGTTAATTCCTAAATCCTGTGCATTACGAATTGTCTCTCGCGGTAGGGAAAGCTTATCATCCAATCCCCAAGAAGCCGATAAATCACCAATAACTAAGACAATGCCGCCCGCGATTAACATTTGAATAGGCTTTTGATTGAATGTAGGTAAGGCAGCAAATAAAAATGGTTGTGTCCGCATTGGGTGATTGCGGTCTAGTCGTCGTAAATCTTCTAAGGGAGTGCCTAATTTATCGGTGAGATCCATAATGCTTTCTAGACGGTTGACAGCATCGGTGGGCGATTCTACTAGCAAAACTCCGCCAGCGTCTAAATAGCTTTTGAGGTCAGTTAATTCTTGTATGCTGAGACTCAATGGTTGACGACCTGTGATGAATAACAAATCGTAGTTAATCGCTGTAGTCACATCTTGTAGTGGAAACACCAGTCGATCGATTCGCTCAGTTCCCTGCAAAGTGTAGGTGAGATTGGCGGCAGATTTAATTAGATAGGAGAGATTAGCAAAACTATTTGGATCTTCCAATTGGGATGTTTCCAGGTGGGCAACGCGCACAATGTTACTGGGACGCGATCGCGCTATTCTTCTATAACGAAAGTCTAAACTGTTCAAACCCGGAAAAAATACATCTTGGGGATTTTGCAAGGTTACTAATCCCGGTTGCAACAAAATCCGGCACAATTCCACCTCCATTGCATCTGGTGGAGTTGTTTTTTCATTAATACGAAAACTTTCTGGCTCAAACTCTTGTACTTGTTTGCGTTGTAAGTTCTCCGGGTCTACATAACTCACCACTATGTAGATGAGGCGGGGTTTTTCTTCGGTAATATCAGCTGCTAGGTGAAAGTCTATCGCTTGGGAAACCACAATCGGGTTGCCAACTAAATCAATTGCTATCCCTGGTTGGATCTGCAACCACCGCCCATCATTGTATTGCGAAGGCACATCAGGCGGTGTAGGAATCAAACTCACACCCAGACCATAAACAATTCCTGGTTGGTTGAGCGACTGATAATGAATATTTTGACGCTGACGGTGGTAATCGTGCGATCGCTTCCAACGTTCAGCATTAATCATTAAACCATCTTCAATTTGCAATCGCTCTAAAGGCTGAATTTGTGGTGGGGGGTACATAGGCGATAACTCAATTAAAAATTAAAAATGAAGAATCCATACTTCTACTAACAACTCCTATAGAGACGCGATTAATCGCGTCTCTACTCAGCACTCAATATAAAGGTCATAGGTGCAGAAAGCTGGTTTTTCTTGGTCGATGATGTGGCGCACCAATTGTTCATCTACTTGGTCTGGGCGCTCTGGACGCAGGCGAACGATAAAATGATACGGACGGCCGCCGCCAATCATAGCATCCTCTCCTAAACGTGTTTTACTCAAAACAAAACCTTGACCGTGGATTTCTTCTATACAAATGTGCTTATCAGTTTCTGTGATTATATGGTCATCTAAAGGCAAGTCTGTATAAAGATGTATGTATAAACGTAAACCTCGCCGTGTCCCGCGCCAGCGATAAAGCTCGATCGCAGAGCGAATCAGAAAACGTTGCCGCTCTAAAGTCCAACGCCGATCTATTGGCCAAGCTACCCAGTGGGCAAGGAAAGGCAGCAGCGCTTGGGGTGCTGTCATCGGGTCGAGGTAAGCCCAAAGCAAATCCAATGTCTGGACTGCGGGTTCAAAAGCTTGCTCAAAAATCTTTAAGAAGCGGCCAATAAAGTCTACTTCCCGATACAGCCCAGGTACAAAATTTAGGTATAAACTGCGGGGACGAACATACAAGTTTACGCCTGCGGTTTCGACTAGTTGTCTACCAGTATCCTCCTCTGTGTAATAAACATAAATTAGGCTGTGATAATCCAGCACTAAGGATTGCCCTAATTCCAAAGCTGCTTGACTTTCAAAAAAATCTGCTGGTACTTGGAAGTACAACACTGCATCCATTCGCGATCGCGGCGCAAGATCGTAGCCTTCCATCCCAATGCGACACCACTGTGAGGGAAAGTTCCCCTCAACTCGCACGTTTAATCGGAGGTTACGACTACCGATATTTTCTAGCTGCAACACTATTTCACTCGGTTCTTGGGGATGAACTAGGACATCACAACCCGCGCGAGGTGAATGCTGAGTGCTGAGTGCAGATTGCCGAAAATCAGCTGCACCTTTACCAACCGTCAATGGTTGCATCGCGTCGGACAATTGCATTGCTGTAAGTTGCAGGTGCAGGATTTGACTGGGCATAAAAAGTTATTGAATCAAATTAACAACATGACCGGAACGCAAGCGAGTGTTTTGCCAAGAACAAATTAAACCGAGAGGGCCTGGATCGATAACTGGATTTTGGGGTAGCGATCGCACCCAAGTTTGTTCGGTATACCGCAGTTCAAATAGCTGTACTACCCCCAAGTACCGCACAGCAGGAAATTGCTGGAATAAATTGACAATATCTGAAGGATATACAGGGCGACCGAAGGGCCAGCCTCTGCCATCTTGTCCGCCTGTGATGGGGTTAAGAAAGCGGTAAAGAGCAATTCGCAATTTCCCCAGAATTTCTGGTTGGGCGAGGGGATTGTTGTACTCCGGCTCTAGTGCTACTTCTGTTTGCACTGCTACGCCCACATATTCGGGTGCTTGCAGTCTGACTTGCACGCCCAATAAGCGCCGTTCGTCTAAATAAGCAACAATTTGGTCGCGGAGTTGGGGGCAGAGGCTTAATAGTTCTGGATCGATGCCTTCACCGCGAGTAATAGCATCTGTATTGGCAGCAGGTACAACTAGTAAGCGAATTGTCCCAGCTTCTTTACTAGAAGTGGGTGGTAAGCAGCGGACGCGGGTAACAGCCCCCATGCCAGCTTGTAGAGTCAGTACTTCAAAATCTTCTGGAGTCACAGCGCGATCGCGGGTGCGTAGCATTGTCGGCACTCTCATCACCGCGTCTTCCAATGATTCGGCATCCGAACCGTTACGGGCTGGTGTATGGTTAACTAATCGAGCGACATAAGGAACAGCCGTTTTGGCAACGATAATTGTCCCCCGTTGGACATTACCTTTGCGTCCTCCACCCGTGCGGTAAGCGACCATCCGCAGTACTGAGCCTCGCGGCGGTACAGCACCATATTGACGCTCTAACTCATTGGTAAGTGTTGGATTTTGCAACGTGCTGAGTGGTATTCCTGTCTGTGCGAATGCTCGCACTTGAGTTTGTTGCTGGAGTTGGGCGGGTTCGCGAATTACTGGGCCAAACTGCACCGTACCCGTGCGGGAATCAATGGTGTAGTGCAAATCTTGGGGGCCAGAATTGGCAAAATCGCTGACCTCCTGCCATCTTTGAGGAATTCCTCCAGGAGGTGAAATCAGCAAATATTCATCTTCCCGACGGTTCAAGACAGGAACACCTTGCAATTGAAAAGTCTGACCGGGCGTACCGTCGCTTTCCCCGACAATTTCATTGCGAATGAGTTCGCTTTGACTAGCGCCCACAGTCCCACCAATCGACCTAGCAGCTAAACCAATAATTCTAGGAGAACTGCTGTATCCTGGTTGATTGGCTTGGGGAGCGGTATAAATGCAGCGCAACCAACGTCCTTGGTAGGCGGTAAAGGTAGTTACGGGCCAAGATTGGGGCAAATGCAGCACCACATCAGCACCTTGCAGGGGATTAACACCTTGTCTAGCCAATTCGCTAAAACTGAAACCCTTGGTGCTATCGTCAGATTCTCGAAGCAGAACTGACTCCCATTGCAAACCATTCCAAGCTTCCCAGCGCCTCGGTGGAATATCGGGATTAATACCTGTAGCTGTGGCGGCTTCCCCTTTAAATTGCAGTGCTAACACATTACCTTCGCACTGGCACTCACCATCGATAACTAGATAAAAGCAGTTTCCTGGTTGGGGTTGCTCGTCAAAACATGCCAGTTCCCGACCGTACCACTCACCATCAGAGCGCATAGTCCACAAATTAGTGAAGCGATCGCGTAAGATTTCTGGTGTTGTGTCTGTGGTTTGAGAAGAGAGAAAATGGCGAATCCGTGGTTTATCAATTATTAAAGGGCGATCTGTTGTAAAAGCGATCGCTTCCTCTGTTTCAGTTCGTAACGTTGCTACCTCCACCCCCGGAGGAATTGTGTAGAGATCGGGTAAAGCAGCACTGAGATAAAAAGTAATATCTGCTAATGCAGGAGCAGGTGCTTGCAACCGCACTCCCAGCAACTCCAAAAAAGTAATGTAATTGCGCTGCGGCACTTGGTTGAACCGCAGCAGCATTTGGTCAGTTAACCAAGCAAATAGCTCAATCAGCGTGATGCCCGGATCGCTGGGATTATAATTCGTCCATTCTGGACAGTAGCGAGGAATCCGCAGAATACACTCATCTACTAAATCTTTAAAAGTGCGATCGTCTAAATTAGATTTTGGTAATTTTGGTAAAAAATCAAATTCCACAGTTTTATTAAAGTGCTGAGTTAGGAGTAGAGACGCGATTAATCGCGTCTGTACAAGAGTTAGTTATCAGAAGCCAGAAGAATGGATTCTTCATTTTTAATTGATTTATCCTCCCTGACTTTCTACACCGTTGAGGTAGAAGGGAAAGACTAAACTCCGGGAATCATGAGAGTCCTTAGGATGGTACTCGATGATAATATCTACCCGACCTCGCAAAGGATCGGGGTCGGTACGCACTGCATCTAAGACGATGCGTGGTTCCCACATTTCTAAAGCTTCTTGGACGTGTAGTCGTAAAAGCAGTAGAGTTTGAGTATTCATCGGTGCAAAAGTCAACGCAGACAACCGCGAACCAAAATTAGGTCGATACACCCGCTCACCCAAATCGGTACGCAGAATCAAGAGCATCGACTCTTCAATATTCCGTTCTGTTGTACTGAGTTGCAGACCTCCTTGGACGTTTACGCTTAGCGGAAAAGACCAGCCTGTACCCAGGTGTTGATTTTGATTGAGTTCTGGCATGGTAGGTAAATTTTGCCGAGCAATATATAGTGACAAGCATCGGCTTGTCTACGCTACTCTACGCCCGCGTGCAAATTAACACTATTCGCCAAAAGTCGAGTTCAGCGATCGCTACTGCAATACTCCGGATAAAATTACAGAAGGTGTTGCGCTCGATTTTAGCCAATTAGTTAGTCAAGATAAACTGGTATTGCACTGAGATGGTCGATGTGAAGTCGTGCGTCAACACAGTAAATCATGTTACTGACAAGATGTTTGAGGATTAAAGATTGAGTCATAAAAATTACAAGGCTTAAACTTAAAGATTGAATCAATCAACACCTAGTGAGTAAATGGCTAAAGTATATCCTCAGAATTTGATCTCAGAGTAATGGGAATTTATTGCAGATTGAATTGCCCAGATATCTGCATTTATAGATTAATACCATTTCTCTATGAAGTTGCGCTAAATTGTCAAAAAAGGTGTATTTGATAAAAATGTAATGGGTTGGAAATTGCTCTTTAAGATTAAAGAGAGTCGAGAAGAATTAGAAAAGGCTGTTAAATATGTCGCAGAGGCTAGTAAGTAGATTGGCGCAAATAAATATAATATGTTCTGTCATTGCGAGGAACGAAGCAATCCCAGTCTTTGCGATTGCTTCGTTCCTCCTCTCTACGAGACGCTACGCGAACGCAATGACATCTTACATTTAATTATGTCTACCTGACTTGAAAAAGGCAGAGGGCAGATGGCAGAAGGCAGAAGGAAAGAAAGTTTTTTCATCTGTCCTAGTGTATGTAGTTCATGACGGTTACTTAACAAAGAGCGAATACAAATTCTCTACTGGCTAAAAACTGGTCAAGTCACAAGCAGGCGATCGCTTGCACAATTGTTAGGGTGCGATCGGGCTTTACCTGTATGGCATAGTCGAGTCTCGGGCTGGGTACAGTTTTTTTACAGCACCGCTATTTGCAGTTTTTTCATATTTGAATATCGTAACAATAGTACACTTTCCAACTGTCAATTTACGCAACAATAAAAAACATAAAAATGCACAAAATCCTAACATTCCGTGATGAAAAACTTTTACGCCGTGCGCTTACCCACCGTTCTTATGTCCATGAAAATCCAAGCGAAGGCGAACACAATGAACGCTTAGAGTTTCTTGGTGATGCTTTGCTGAATTTCTTAAGTGGTGAGTATCTCTATCGTTGTCACCCAGAAATGGGAGAAGATGAATTAACACGGCGGCGTTCGGCACTGGTAGATGAGAAGCAATTAGCAAAGTTTGCCGAGGAGGTAGGTTTAGACTCTAGAATACGACTGGGAAAAGGTGCTATTCGAGACGGAGGCTACCAAAATCCCAATTTGCTTAGCAGTACCTTTGAAGCAGTCCTTGGTGCTTACTATCTGGATCGAGATTCAGATATTGATGCAGTTCGCACTATTATAGAACCGCTATTTGATTCTGTAGATCCTAAGCATATAGTTATGGCTCGTTCCAATGTAGACTCAAAAAATCGCTTTCAGGAATGGGTACAACGTAACCTTACTCCAACTCCTCCCAAATATGTCACAGTCCAAACAGGCGGTTTGTCTCATGCGCCAGAGTTCTTAGCCAAAGTTTTGGTAGGTGAAAAAAATTACGGTGAAGGTAAAGGACGCAACAAAAAAGATGCAGAAAAAGCCGCAGCTGAAGATGCGCTAGCTAAGTTGAAAATACAAGGGTTGTTATAGAGTAGTCAGTAGCTAATGACAACTAACAACTGACGGTCTGAAGGCGAAAACATTAGACTTGTCTGAAATATTAACTTAGGAAAAGAAAAAGATTATATCCAAAAGTATCCACACCGAACAAAACAAATTTTAGGAATTAGTTATGAACAATTACAATCGCTGTTAAATTGTGCCATAAATCGGCATCAGGAAATTAAAACAAAACAGTCAAGTAAAAAAATTAGAATCAATGAGGCTGGTGGAGGTCGCCCAGAAAAATTACTCATCCAAGAGTAAGTATGCTTATGCTTGTTTTATTTAAGACAAATGCCGACATTTCAAGTATTAGGAATGCTGTTTGGCGTTTCTAAGACAGAAGCTAACGACACTTTTCATTATTGGATACCAATCTTGCGAGATATTTTACCCTCTAGTTTATTAGAACAAGTGTCAAATAATGAAAGTGATTTACTATTCGTTCAAGAAGTATTAACGAATTTTAGTCTACTAGTAGATAGTCTGGAACAACCTATATACATGCATTCTGACCAAAAAGAGCAACAAAAATATTTTTCTGGCAAGAAGAGACAACATACTTTAAAAATCAAATGATTGGTCTGCCAGAAGGTAAAGATATTGTTGATGTAGAAGTAGGTACGCCTGCAATACGGTTCGGTTAAGCTCAAAACCAGGTAGACTGAGGGTTGTCACCCAAGTGTACTAATGTTGAATGCAACTCAAAGAATTCTTACTAATTTCACCAGTAATTGAATCAGGTACAGTACTCAAAGCTTTAGAAACAG